>CAZDEX010000225.1:0-3878 GCA_964504405.1 uncultured Gaiellales bacterium
CAGATCGAGACGACGAGCTCGCCGGTCTTCGCGGACCCGACGCAGTCCTACTGCGACTGGCTGCGCAACACCACCGAGCGTGGGATCTCGCCCGGCATCTCCGGAGGCTGGGGAGGCCTGATCTTCACGACTCCGTGAACTCGAGCGTCGCTCGGGCGCAGACGTCGGGGCGCTCGCCGATCAGCAGATGGCCGCAATCTGCGATCACGCGCAGCGGCGCGCGGAGCCGTCGCGCGTACTCGAAGCCGTCCTCGACCGGCACCTGGCGGTCGCGCCCGCCCCAGAGCACGAGCACCGGGCACCGAACCCTGTCCAGGTCGGTGCGCGGATCGTCACGCGCGAGCGCCAGCCCCGCGCCGATCGTGTCGGTGTGCGTCCTCGGCCCGCGCAGGAAGCCGTGCACGACGCGCTCCGAGAGCAGTTCCGGGTTCGAGACCTCGAAGCGCCCGAAGACGAGGTTGCGCAGCCGCCGCGAGCGCGCGACCCGGTCGGCGCGGCGCCCGGCGATCTTGCCGGGCTGGACGATCCCCGCGAGCGCAATCGTGGCTTCCGCGAGTCGGGTCGAGCTCGAGATGCCCGCCGCGGCGGCGAGCACCAGCCGGCGCACGAGTTGCGGATGGCGCCCCGCCAGCCGCAGAGCGACCGCCCCGCCGAGCGAGTGGCCGAGCACGTCGGTGGGCTCGTCGAGCAGGCCGGCGAGCACGTCGGCGAAGGCGGCCAGCGGCCCCGCGGCCGGCAGCGGCGACGACCCGCCGTGACCGGGCAGGTCGGGCACGATCAACCGCCGTCCCGCGAGGAGCGGCGCCATCGGGTCGAAGTTCCACGCCGCGCCTCCGAAGCCGTGGATCAGGAGGAGCGGCCGGCCCGCACCGCCTTCGAAGACCCTGATCCGCGCCCCACGATGCTCGTGGAAGCGCAGTTTCAGGCCCTCCAACAGATCTGTCGCATCCGTCACGTCGATCGATTATTCTCAGTCCACTATGAGTTGGACGGCAACAAGGCGGGGCGCGTGAAGATCCCCGTCTTGCTGCCTCGAGGAGCTGGAGCCCTGGCCCGCTAGCGCATTGTGCGCGGCGGGCTTTTTCGTGGAAGGAGCGAGATGGCCAACCACCTGACGCCCGACGAGCTGTCGAAGGAAGTCGGCATCGAACGCGACGAGGTTATTCGGATCTGCCTCGAAGAGCACGTGCCCATCTACCACGGCAAGATCGACAAGACCTTGTTCGCGGCACAGCTCGAGGCGCTGGGAGCGCTCCCCGCGCAGCACTGAGCATCTGAACTTCTCCCCGGCGGCGAGAGAAGACCGCGCTACTTGGAGGCGGCGGCGCGTTTACGCGGCGCCGCCTTCTTCTTCTCGGACGCCGGCTTCTTGGATGCGGCGGCGACGGAGGCCTTGAGCGCCTCCATCAGGTCGATCACCGGTGTCGGCGCTTCGGCGGCCGGCACCTCGAGCTCGACGCCCTCGAGCTTCGCCTCGAGCAGCTCGCGCAGCGACTCGCGGTACTCGCTCCGCAGCTCCTCGGGATCGAACGGCGCCTCGAGCGACGCGATGATCTGCTTCGCGAGGTCGAGCTCGGGCTTCTTCACCTGCGCGCCGGCGACCGCCTCGTCGATCTCGGCGTGATCCTTCACGTCCTCGTGGACGAAGAGCGTCTCGAGGGCGAGCGCCTCGCCCATCGGGCGGATGAGGCAGAGCTTCTCCTTCCCGGCAAGCACAAAGCGCCCGAGCGCCGCGACGCCGGCGTCCTTCATCGCTTCGAGCAGCAGCACGTACGGGCGGCGCTGCGATTCCGCGCCGGGGGGCACCAGGAAGTACGTGCGGTCGTAGTAGACCGGGTCGACCTCTTCGAGCCGCACGAAGCGCGCGATCTCGATCGAGCGCGACGTGTCGCGGTTCTCGATCGCCTCGAGGTCTGCGTCCTCGACCATCACGAACTGGCCCTTCGACACCTCCCAGCCCTTGACGAGCTCGTCCGACTCGACGTCGCGCTCGTGCACGGGGCACCAGCGCTTCTGCTTGATCGGCGAGCCGCACTCACGATGCAGCAGGCGGAACGACACATCCGACTGGCGGGCAGCCGGCTTCGTCGCGGGAGCCAGCCCGACGGGGATGTTCACGAGCCCGAAGCTCACGGATCCGTTCCACGTTGTGCGCATCTGCAGGGGGAATTGTACCGGGGACGAGCATGATTCTCCCTCGCTCCGCGGGTTCCTGCGGGGTAGATTCACCGGAAGTGGAGCGCGCCCGGACGATCGCGAATCTGTGGCGGGACGCGGTCGCCGCCCGCCACGACGATCCCGCCTATCTGCACGAGGTCGACGGCGACTGGCGTGAGGTCACGTGGGCCGACGCCGCGCGCGCGGTGGAGGAGCTCGCGAACGGCCTCCTCGCGCTGGGCGTCCAGAAGGGCGAATCGTTCGCGATCATCGGCCGCACGAGCCTGGAGTGGTCGCTCTTCGACTTCGCCCTCGCCTCCGTCGGCGCGATCGTCGCCCCCATCTACGCGAACAGCTCCGGGCGGGACGTCCAGTACCTGCTGGGGCACTCCGAGGTCGTCGGCGCGCTCGTCGAGGACGAGGAACAGCGGGCCAAGGTGACGGGCGTCGAGCACGTGATCGCGTTCGACGAGCTCGATGCGCTGCGCGCGCGCGGCCGCGCGCACGCAGTCGAGCATCCGGGCGCGCTCGACGAGCGCGTCGATTCGATCGGCGAGGACGACCTCTTCACGTTCATCTACACCTCGGGGACGACCGGCCCGCCGAAGGCCTGCATGATCCGCAACCGCAACTACTACGCGATGGTGCAGAAGGGCGACGAGATGGAAGACCGTCTCACCGAGCCCGGCGACGTGATGCTGCTGTACCTCCCGCTCGCGCACAATTACGGCCGTCTGCTGCACCTCTCGGCCGCGTACATCGGATTCACGATCGCGTTCCTGCCCGACCCGCTGCGCGCCGCGACCGAGCTGCCGCGCGTGCGCCCGACGCTGTTCCCGAGCGTGCCACGCGTGTACGAGAAGATCCACACGGCCGTCGTCGCGAAGTTCGAGGAGGAAACCGGCGCGCGCAAGAAGCTGATCGACTGGGCGCTCGTCGTCGGGTACGACGTCTCGCGGCGCAAGCAGGCGAAGGAGCCGTTGCCGCGTGGGTTGCAGGCGAAGCACCGCGTCGCCGACAAGCTCGTGTACGGCAAGGTGAAGGCGCGGCTCGGCGGCCGGCTGCGCGTCGCGAATGCGGGCGGCGCGCCGCTCTCGCGCGACATCGCGGAGTTCTTCCACGCGATCGACATCCTGATCCTCGAGGGCTACGGACTGTCCGAGGTCACGACCGCCGCGACGGTCAACCGTAAGGACGACTTCAAGTTCGGCACGGTCGGCAAGCCGTTGCCCGGCGTCGAGATCCGCATTGCGGAGGACGGCGAGATCCTCATCCGGTCGAACACGGTGTTCGCCGGCTACTACCACGATCCGGACGCGACGAGCGCGGTACTGGACGACGAAGGGTTCGTGCGCACGGGCGACGTCGGGCACTTCGACGACGACGGCTTCCTCGTCATCACCGACCGCAAGAAGGACATCATCGTCACCGCCGGCGGCAAGAACGTCGCACCGCAGAATCTCGAGAACGAGCTGAAGGCGCACCCGATCGTGTCGCAGGCGCTCGTCGTCGGCGACCGCAGGCCGTACATCGCCGCGCTGATCACCGTCGATCCCGAGGTCGCGAACCGGGCGGATGTGCACGCAGAGGTTCAGGCGGCCGTCCACGCGGTCAACGCAGACCGCTCGCGCTTCGAGCAGATCAAGCGCTTCACGATCCTGCCCCGCGAGTTCTCACTCGAGCATGACGAGATCACGCCGACGCTCAAGCTGAAGCGGAAG
>CAZDEX010000226.1:0-3839 GCA_964504405.1 uncultured Gaiellales bacterium
GGCGGCGTGAGCGTAGGCTCGACGGAGGTCACCAGAGAGCGGAGGCGCCGGCTCCGCCGGCGCCGGGAGCCGAAACCGAGCGGCGGGCCGATCGGCCCGATCCTCCGGCCTCACCGGCGGCGGATCGTCGTCGCGGGGCTGGCGATGGTCGCGGCGACCGCGGTCACACTGACCTCGCCGATCCTCGCGAAGATCGCGATCGACCGCGGCATCAACGGCCACGACCCGCACGTGATCGACGTCGTCGCGATCGTCTTCCTCGTGCTCGTGCTCACGCGGCCGGTGCTCGAGCGAATGATCGTGCTCGCGAGCGCGCGCGCAGGCGAGCGATTCCTCAGCGGGTTGCGCGTGGCCGTGTTCGACAAGCTGCAAGCACTGTCCATGCCGTTCTTCGAGGAGACGCGCGCGGGCGTCCTCGTCTCGCGGCTGACCGCCGACGTGCAGACGCTCACGACCTTCACGCGCCTCGTGCTCGTCGATGTCGTCGGGTCGCTGATGCTGTTCGCCGTCTCGCTCGCCATCCTGGTGACGCTGTCGTGGCGGCTCTCGCTCGTGATGCTCCTCGCCTTCCCACTGCTCGTCTGGTCGTCGCTGCGCTACGGCAAGCGCTCGCGGCCGGCGTTCCTCGCGCTGCGCGACAGCGTCGCCGAGACGGTGTCGTCGCTGCAGGAGGGGCTGACGGGCGTGCGCGTCGTGCAGTCGTTCGGGCGCGAGCGCGACCGGTACGCGTCGTATCGCGCACGGTCGCACGCTCAGGTCTCGGCGTGGCGGCGCGTGTCGCTCGTCAACATCGGCTTCTTCCCGGTGCTCGCGTTGGCGCAGGCGATCGCACTCGCGGCCGTCGTGCTCTTCGGCGGCTACCTCCACCGTCACGGCCAGGTGTCGACCGGGACGATCGTCGCGTTCGCGCTCTACCTGATCTCGCTCTTCGACCCGGTCGCGCGCCTCGGCGACTGGTACAGCGAGTTCCAGTCGGGCCGTGCTGCGCTCTCGAAGATCAGCTCTCTGCTCCAGGAGCCCGTCACGGTGCTCGGCGGCTCGACGCCGCTGCCCGCAACGGGCGCGCTCGTCGCGGAGAACCTGACGTTCGCCTACGGTGGGGCGCCCCCGGCGGTCGCGGGCGTGTCGCTCGAGTTCGCTCCCGGCGAGCACGTCGCGCTCGTCGGCGGGACCGGCGCCGGCAAGTCGACGCTCGCGAAGCTCCTCGTGCGCGCGTACGACCCGCTGACCGGCCGCGTCACGTTCGGCGGCGTCGACCTGCGCGATGCCCCACTCGACGAGCTGCGGCGGCGCATCGTGTTCGCCCCGCAGGAAGGCCACCTGTTCTCCGGCACGCTGGCAGACAACGTCCGGCTCGTGCGGCCGGAGGCGACGGACGACGAGGTGCGCTCCGCGCTCGAGGCCGTGGGCGCGCTCGAGCACTTCGCGTCACTGCCGGACGGGCTCGAGACCGACGTCCGCTCGCGCGGCGTGCGCCTCTCCTCCGGGGAACGGCAGCTCGTCTCGCTCGCACGCGTCGCGCTCGTCGACCCGGCCGTGATCGTGCTCGACGAGGCGACGTCGTCGCTCGATCCGCAGACCGAGGCGGTGGTGGAGCATGCGCTGTCGGTGCTCGCCGAAGGGCGCACCGTGATCACGGTCGCGCACCGGCTCTCGACGGCAGAGCGCGCGGACCGCGTCGCGGTGATGGAGCACGGGCGGCTGGTCGAGATCGCCGGCCACGACGAGCTGGTCGCGCAGGGCGACCGCTACGCGCAGCTCTGGGCGAGCTGGCAGGCCGGGCTCCTCGCCTAGGCTTGTTCGGCGACCACCGTGTCGCCCGCGACGACCGTCGGTCCTCCTCGACGGCATCCCGGTCCTCGCACACGGTGATGCTCGCGACCCGTCCGTCGTCGACCACGTAGTAGCCGACGAATCCCGGCAGGCCGCGCATGATCGGCAGGAACTCTTCCTGCACCCGGCGTGCAAGCTCGACCGCGTCGCTCGTGGTGTAGGTGCGTACTGCGGTGTACATGTGCACCTCCGCTGAAGAGGCCTCGATGCTACGCCGCCTCCGGCGCTGCCGCAACGACCGCGATCCCCCGACGAGGGGAGTCGGGACCGCCCGAGGCGTCGTACGGTGTAGCTGTGGTCGCCGCCGCCGCCGCATCCACCGTCGTCGTCGCCTTGCACGGTCTCGTGACCGCCGCGCCCGCGACGTGCCCGACCGCAGCGCCGTGCGCGAAGCCGGCGGCGCACATGCTCCTGATGTTCACCCGCACGCGCGCCACGCGGAACGGCGCACTGAAGATGGTGTGGACGGACGCGCGCGGCCGCTACAGCACCGAGCTCGTGCCCGGCACGTGGACCGTGGAGGCCGTGAAGGCCTTGAATACGAGGCCGGGAAAGATCTCCGTCGGACCTGTTCGCTCGCGCACGCTGAACTTCAAGCTCGTCGTGCCCTGAGCTCGAACGGCGCGACGACCGGGACGAGGCGGTCCGGGTAGCCGTCCGCCTCGAAGCCGGTCACGAGGCCGACGAGACGCGGAAGGTCGAGCGGCCAGGGGTCGAGCGTGATCGTGCCCTCCGCGTCGAGCTCGTAGACGAAGCCGCGCACTCTGCCGCTCGCCGGCTCTTCGAAGCAGAACGCGAAGGCGAGCCGGTCGCAGACGTTCGTGATCGCGTCGGCGGCGTCCGCCGCTTCCGGGGTGACGCCGGCGCGCTCGAGCAGCGACGGCAGCAGCGCGTCGACCTCGTCGGACGCGCGCTGCTCGAACGCGTCGGCCCGCGAGGAGAGCAGGCGCCGGACGTGCAGCGCGACGACCAGGTCGACAACGTGGTCCTCCCCGCGCGGCGTGAAGCCGCGGCGCTGGATCTCGGTCCAGCGCTCGCTCTCGACGGCGCCGATCTGGTCGGCGTCGTGCTCGCCGTAGCCGCGGTCGTGGTCGGCGACGCCCCGCACGAACGACGCAAATGGGAGCGGCGGGCGCTCACGCCACGCGAGCGCTATCGCGCCGGCAAGGCGCGCATGGTCGGCCTGCGAGAAGACGACCGGTCGGCGCGCCGATCTGAACAAGGCGCGCGGGTCTAGACGTCGTCGACGTCGAGCGGGTCCGAGACGCCGGGCTCCCAGCCGTCCCACAGCGCGTCGACGTGCCTCGTCGGCAGGTGGCGCAGCACGACCTTCCACTCCACCGGCGGCTCGGCGATGCCGACGTCCTGGTGGAACGTGAACCCCTCGGCAGGGAACGTCTCGAACTCGACCTCGTGGCTCGGCGGGTCGAGGTGCACGTGCTTGAGCGACGCGTCGTCGACCCACACGTACACGTTCCCGCCGTGCTCGACGATGAACTCGCGCGCGTCGGCGTCGGCGATGATCCGGGGCTCGGCCATGCGCGGAGCCTAGGAGGCTTCGGGCTCGGGGGGCTGCATCGCAGCGCCACCCGGGAGCGGGAACGGGCGCGGCTTCGGCTGCGGGCGGCGCTCCGGCTCCTTCGCGGGCTCGGGCTCGGGCGGCTCGGGCGGGAAGACGGTGTCTTCGCTCTCGCCGGCGAGCAGCGCCACGAACTGGTCCTTGTCGATCGTCTCGCGCTCGATGAGGATCTGCGAGATGCGATGCAGGTCGTCGAGGTGCTCGCGGAGCACGCGGGTCGCGAGGTCGTGGCCGTCCTCGATGATGCGGCGGATCTCGTCGTCGATCTCGCGCGCGACCTCTTCCGAGTAGTCGGGCTCGTTGCCCATCTCGCGGCCGAGGAACGGCATGTCGTGATTCCGGCCGAGAACGCGCGGGCCGAGCTTCTCCGACATCCCGAAGCGCATGACCATCTGCTTCGCGGTCGACGTCACGCGCTCGATGTCGT
>CAZDEX010000227.1:0-3811 GCA_964504405.1 uncultured Gaiellales bacterium
GGATCGCGAAGAAGTGCGGCGAGGAGTACCTCGCCGGCTGGAACCGGATCCACGGCACGCCGCACGTCTCGCTGCGCTTCGCGAACGTCTACGGGCCGCGCCAGGACGCGGGCCTCGAGGGCGGCGTGGTCGCGATCTTCCTCGAGCGGCTGGCGCGCGGAGACGAGACGGTGATCTACGGCGACGGCGGGCAGAGCCGCGACTTCGTCTACGTTGCAGACGTCGTCGACGCGCTGCTCGCAACGGTCGGGCGCACCGGCGGCCCGTACAACGTCGGCACCGGCCAGGACGTGACGATCGCCGATCTGCACACGGCGTGCGCGGCGGTGGCCGGCGTCGACGCGGAGCCGCGGCTGGATGAGGCGCGGCTCGGCGACGTGCGTCGCTCGGTGCTGGACGTCGCGCGCATCGAGCGCGAGCTCGGCTGGCGCGCGCGTGTGTCTCTGGACGACGGCCTGCGCCGCACGTGGGCGTGGATGCAGGAGGCCGCGGCCGCGTAGAGAAGAGGTGCGGCCGTGGATGCACCACTGCCCGCACCCGATGCGCTGATCCGTCCCTGGCGGACGGCGACGCTCGTCGCAAGCCTCGTCGCTGCCATCGAGCTCGTGCTGCTCCTCGCCGCCGCGGCGTTCCTGCTCGCGAAGCCGTTCGCCCACGCGATGCAGCGCCACGCAGAGTCAGCGGCCTTCACGCCGGCGAAGAAGCCGGCGGTCACACCGCCCGCGAAGAAGCACGTGGTCGTGCCTGCGCCGACGCTGCTCCGCAGCGAGACCGGCGTGTTCGTCTTCAACGGCAACGGCCGCGCGCACGCCGCGTCCGACGCCGCGGCCAGCCTCGCGAACCTGAACTACAGCGTGCCGGGCACCGGCAACGCTTCCCGCCAGGACTACGCGACGACCGTCGTGATGTTCCGCAAGGGGTTCCAGGCCGAAGGGATCCGGCTTGCGCGCGACCTGCACGTGAAGGTCGTCGGGCCGCTCGACGGCGTCGCGCCCTCGGCGCTGCACGGCGCGCAGCTCGCGCTCGTCCTCGGCGCGAGCTAACAGGTCGGCTTGCCGCTGTTGACGAGTATCAGCGACCTGCGGTACTCGCCAGGGCCCTTGTCCGGCCGCGCCTTCGGGTCGAGCGCGACGAATCGGTAAAACGCCGTGAGGGCGTGGCGGGCGCAGCCGTTCCGCAGCTCGAACTCCCCCTTGGTGAGCCATGTCTCGGCGTTCTGCGGTTGCCGTCGCGTCGCTTCGTCGTAGTACGCGCGCGCCAGCAGAAGGTCGCCTCTCGTCTCCGCATCGAAGCCGAGTGTCGACAACGGCTCGACGAGGAGCGGATCGACCGACCGCGCGCGCTTGGCAAGCGTCACGGAGCGATCCGAGGAGAGCGCCTGCAGGGACCAGCGCTCGCCCAGCCATGGGAGGAGCAACACGCCGAACGCGAACAACGCGGCGCCGGCGGCGACGAGGCTCGCGAACGGAGACACGCGACGCATCGGAACGCCACCGGCGAGCGCGCCTGCGGCGAGGAACGCCGGCACCGAAACCGCGGCGAAATCCCAATCGATGTCGACGAGCGAGTGCAGGAAGAACGCCGGCAGGATCAACGCGAGCGCGAGCTCGTGCCCGCGCCTCCGCAGCGTGCCGCGCACGAGCGCCGCCGCCGTGAGCAGCAGCAGCGCAAGCCCGACGACGCCCGCCTCGGTGAGGAATTGCAGCGGCAGGTTGTGCGGCTCGGTCGTGTAATCGAGGTACGAGTCGCGGTAGCGCAGGTTCGTGACGTGGAAGGAGCCGGCGCCGGTGCCGCCGAGCAGATGGTGCTCGGCGCCGCGCAGCGCCTGCTTCCACCACGTGAAGCGGAAGTTCGAACTCGTGCTCGTGAGCCGCCAACCGCCGTTCCCGACCGCCCCCGAGCCTGCGCCCTTGATCACGACCGCAACGACGAGCAGTACGACAACGACGATTCCGACGGCGATCAGCGCGCGCCGCGAGATCGGCGGCAGCGGCAAACGCCGGAGGAAGACCGCGACGGCCGCACCGAGCAGGAGGAGCACGCCGAACACGAGACCGTCGCGCCAGCGCGTGTGCAGCGACTGGCCGTCACCGGTCACACCCGGCAGCGCGAACGCGACGCCCACGACGACCGCGGCGGGAACGACCGCTGCGACGAGCGTGCGGGCGCTCTCCGTCGCGTCGCCGTCGAGCACGAACCACGCGACGACGACGGCCGCCGCGGTCACGATGCCCCCGCGCGAATACGTGAGCAGGAGCGCGACGAGCGCGACGTAGGCGAGCAGCGCGCCTTCGACGCGCTTGCGCCACAACGCGAGCGGCAACGCGAAGTCCGCGATCAACGCGAGCTGGTTCCAGAGGCCGACCGGTCCGCGCAGGCGACCGACATCCGGCGGGCCGTAGTCGTAGACGAACGGCAGGACCTTTCCAACGAGCGACCACGCGAGCACGGCGCCGAAGATCGCCATCAGACCCAGTGCGAGCGCGCGTGTCCGCGGGGCCGCCCACAGGCCGACCGCCGCCAGGAGGACATAGACGAGCGCGCGATTCGCGTAGTCCCACGACCGATCGGGCAGCGCGGACCACGCGATCGTGAGGGCGAGCCAGCACGCGAGGAGCGCGAGCGGCACGAGCGCCGGCCAGCCCTGCGGGACTCCCTGCGTCGCGACGAGCACGACGATCGCGAGGAGCGCGCCGCCGCCGATCCAGAGCAGCGAACCGTTTCCCGGGCCTCCTCCGAAGAACACCGCGAACGCCGTCAAGGCGAGCGAAACGGCGAGCGGCAGGTCGCGGGTCGCCCGCATCTGGCGCGAAGCTACCATCCCCGTCCAACTGTGTCGGAAGCGTTACAAATGCCTTACAGCGCCGCCCTAGGGTTCCCCACGAAGTGACCGCCGCCCTCAAGGTTCTCCTGCGCGCAGCGCTCGTCTCGGCAGCGGTCGCAGCGGCTTTCGTGCACGTGCAGCCCGCGGCCGCGGCTGCCCCGTGCTGGAAAACGCTTCTGAACGACTGGTACGACGGCCGGATCGACCACAGCTATGAGAAGCACTGCTACACGGATGCGCTGAAGCACCTGCCGGCCGATGTGTCGACGTACTCGAGCGCCCGCGAGGACATCCAGCGCGCACTGCAGAACGCCGTCAGGAAGCACGGCGGCAAGCTCGGCCCCAACTCGCTGATCCCGGGGCAGAAGCCGAAGGCCCGCTCGAGGAAGACGAGCACCACCGAAACGACGCTGACGTCGAACCCGGGGGGCAAGCGCAAGGACGGGGGCCTGACGGGCCTCGCGGACGAGCTGAATCCCGGAAGAGCCACCTCGCTCCCGCTCCCGCTGCTCGTGCTGGGGGGCCTCGCGCTCCTGCTCGTCGCCGCCGGCGGCGCAGGCCTGATCGTCAAGCGCCTCCAGGCGCGGCGCCCGGGCCCCTAGTCCGACAGGTCCGATCCCTAAGGTTCCTGACCCCCCGATCGGCCGCGGCCGCACCGCCTCGCACCACTGCGGCACCCGGGCCGGGGAACCTAAAATTCAGGTCGGAAAGGAAGGGCGATGGCGTCCATAGATGTAGAGAAGACGGCGCAGGAGAAGAACATCCAGATCCACCCCGACGAGCTGATCAACCACGTCGTCGACGAGGACGCCACCCTCGCCGTCCGCCGCCTGTTCACGATCGAGGGGCGCGACCCCTACGACGAGGTCGAGTGGGAGATCCGCGACGCGTTCATCCCGGGCAAGAACGGCCCGGCGTTCGAGCAGCGCGGGGTCGAGTTCCCGAAGTTCTGGTCGCAGACCGCGACGAACATCGTCGCGCAGAAGT
>CAZDEX010000228.1:0-3806 GCA_964504405.1 uncultured Gaiellales bacterium
CCTCTCGAAGTTCCTCGACGACAACTGGATGATCGAGCACGGCTTCCTCGAGCGCGCCGCGCCGGCGCCGACCGTGCGCGAGCTGCTGCGCGCGAAGCCGGGCGAGACGCCCGCCTTCGTCACGATCTCGGCGCACCAGAAGGTCTCGGAGGCGATCGACGTGATGGAGCAGTACTCGATCTCGCAGCTCCCGGTCGTGCGCGACGGCGAGATCTCGTCGCTCACGGACGTGATCGGCTCGCTCCAGGACCGCGCGCTCCTCGACCTCGTGTTCAAGAACCCGGACGCGCTGCACGAAGACGTGGCGGTCGCGATGCAGGGCCCGCTCACCACCGTGGACGCGGACGAATCGGTCGACGCGATCGTCACCGCGCTGACGGGCGGCGTGAACGCAGTCGTCGTCGCGGACAAGGGCATGCCGATCGGCGTCGTCACGCGCTCCGACCTGCTCGAGTACCTGGCGCACGTGCGCTGACGCTCAGCAGCCGCGCGCGACGATCTCCTGGTAGGAGAGCTTCGCCGATTCGTCGACGACGTCGATCGGCAGATGCATCATCGACTGCGGGGCGCCGATCATGCGCAGCGCGCCGTGGTAGCAACGGCGGATCAGGATTGCGGCACGGAAGTCGTGGAACTTCGACGTGACGACGTCGATCGTCTTCCAGTGCCGCTGCGCAGCGAGGCGGCCGATCTCGCGCGCCTCCCCACGTGTCGAGTAGGGCCGCGCGTGGAAGCACAGCGCGCCGCTCGCGCACGCACGGCGCTCCGAGGCTGATGGCCGCGCGCTGAGCGAGACGACGAGACGCGGCGCGTAGCCCTGCCGCACAAGGCGTTCGCCCACAGGCAGCCGCTGGTGGGTACCGGACAACACGACGACCGCGTCCGCATGCGCCGGCTTGTCCTCGTGCGGAAGCACGAACAGATAGACCGCCGCCGCGACGTACGCAGCGAGGAGGACGCCGAGCACGCGCACGATCACGCGGGCGACTCCGGATACCGTCGCAGGAAGATGTCCGCCCCTTCCACCGTTGAGCAGCGTACGTGGTGAGAACCGTGAAGCTGACGGCCGTGCGGCGCCTCGTCGTCGGCGCGCAGGGCTTTGCCCCGCGCTTCCGCCGCGCGGAGGAAGCGGACGTCGAGGCGGCGATCCGCCGGCTGACCGCGGTGCAGCTCGATTCGATTTCGACCGTCGACCGGGCGCACAAGCTCACGCTCACCGCCCGGGTCGGCGCGTTCGCCGACGACGTCGTGCCGCAGCTCCTCCGGGACGGGCGCGTGTTCGAATACTGGGCGCACGAGGCATCGCTGCTCCCGATCGAGCTCTGGCCCCACTTCCGCCGGACGATGGCAGGGGGCGGGCACTGGGGCACCCACGACCGCGCGCTCCGCGAGCATCGCGACCTCGTCGAGCCGATCCTTGCCCGCATCCGCCACGAGGGCCCGCTCGGCTCGCGCGACTTCGAGGGCAACGGCAGCGGCGGGATGTGGAACTGGAAGCCGGCCAAGATGGTGCTCGACGCGCTCTGGGACCGCGGCGACCTCGTGATCGCGGGGCGGCGCAGCTTCCAGCGCTCCTACGACCTCGCCGAGCGCGTGATCCCGAAGCCGTGGCTGGACGCTCCCGCGCCCGCCGAGGACGAGACGCTCCGCACCTGGGCGCTGCTCGCGGTCGGGGCGCGCGGCGCCCTCACCGAAGGCGCGATCCGCGAGCACTGGCGGCTGCGCGGCGGCCGGGCGCGGCTACAGCCGCACCTCGACACGCTCGTCGCCGACGGTCGGCTCGAGGAAGTGCAGGCCGACGACGGCGGCCCGCCCTTCTACGTCCTGCCGGGAACGGAGATCGACGGCGAGCCCGCGCCGCCCGTGCTCGTCTGCCCGTTCGACAACCTCGTCTGGGACCGTCCGCTGCTCGAGCGCCTGTTCGGGTTCAAGCATCTGATCGAGGTGTACAAGCGCGAGCACGAGCGCCAGTACGGCTATTACGTACTGCCTCTTCTGGCGGGCGACCGGTTCCTCGGCCGTGCGGACGTGAAGGCGGACCGCGCGGAAGGCGTCCTGCGCATCCGGCGGTTCACGCCGGAGCCGAAGGTCCGCGGCAACGTCGGCGCGAAGCTCGAGAAGGCGGCGGCGCGGCTCGCACGCATACTCGGGCTGGAACGGGTCGAGCATGCGTGAGGTCTCCGTCGAGGACGCGCGGCGCATCGCGGTGCGCGCGCAGCTGCTCGACGGGTCGGCGACGAAGGTGCTCGACACGGTGCGGAAGCTCGGCTTCCTGCAGCTCGATCCGATCGCCACGGTCGCCCCGCCACAGCACATCGTGCTCTGGAGCAGGCTCGGCAGCGCGTACGACCGCTCCGAGCTCGACCGCTTGCTCTGGGAGGAGCGGCAGCTCTTCGAATGGAACGCGTTCCTCTGGCCGATCGAGGACTTGCCGCTGATTCGCGCGCGGATGAACGCGAAGGACGACGCGTGGTCCAGGCACCGCGCCGCGTTCCTGAAGGAGAACGCGACGTTCCGCCGCTACGTGCTGCGCGAGCTCGAGCGCCGCGGCCCGTTGCTCTCGCGCGAGATCGAGGATCACAAGCCGACCGGCCGCGAGGCACACCGCTGGTGGGGCGAGCGCAAAATGGGGCTGATGCTCGGCGTGCTGAACGCCTGCGGCGAGGTCGCCGTCGTCGGCCGCCGCGGAAAGCAGCGGGTGTGGGACCTCGCCGAGCGCTGGTACCCGGCCACGGAGCGCATCTCCCCGGCGGAGGCGAAGAAGCTGCTCGAGGACAAGCGGTGGCGCTCGCTCGGAGTCAAGCTGGAGCGCGGGAAGCTGCTCGTCCACCCGGACGCCGAAGACGTCCCCGTGCCCGCCACACGCACGACGTTCCTCTCGCCGTTCGACCGGCTGATCCACGACCGCAAACGCGCGGAGGCGCTCTGGAGCTTCTACTACCGACTCGAGATGTACGTCCCGCAGGCGAAGCGCGTCCACGGCTACTACGTGCTGCCGATCCTGCGCGGCGACCGCGTCGTCGGCCGCATCGAGCCCGTGCACGACCGCAAGGCGGGCGAGCTTCGCGTCCTTGGAACGTGGTGGGAAGGGTGCGCCTACTCCGTCGACAAGCCGCTGCGCGACCTCGCCCGGTGGCTGGGCGCTAGGCTCACGTGATGGACTTCGAGACGCGCGCGATCCACGCAGGACAGGAGCCCGACCCCGCGACGGGCGCCATCATCACGCCGATCTACCAGACCTCCACGTACGTGCAGGAAGGGGTCGGCCTGAACAAGGGCTACGACTACGCGCGTGTCGGCAACCCGACGCGCACGGCGCTGCAGATCGCGCTCGCGAGCCTCGAGAACGCAAAGCACGGCGTCGCCTTCAGCTCAGGGCTCGGCGCGACGACGACGCTGATGCACTTCGTCGACCCGGGCGAGCGTGTGGTCTTGATCGCCGACGTGTACGGCGGCGTCTACCGCATGACGTCGCAGGTCTACGAGCCCAAGGGCTACAAGTTCACGTACGTCCCGGCGAACGAGTTCGACGACAACCTCGGGTCGCATCTCGGCGAGGACGTGAAGCTGGTGTGGATCGAGACACCTTCGAACCCGCTGCTGAACGTCGTCGACATCCGCAAGGCGGCCGAGGCCGCGCACGCGGTCGGCGCCCTCCTGGTCGTCGACAACACCTTCGCGACGCCGTACCTCCAGCAGCCGCTCGATCTCGGCGCGGACGCCGTCGTGCACTCGACGACCAAGTACCTCGGCGGGCACAGCGACGTCGTCGGCGGGTTCGTCGCGACGAACGACGACGCGGTCGC
>CAZDEX010000229.1:0-3795 GCA_964504405.1 uncultured Gaiellales bacterium
GGAACGAGGTGTCCGGGCAGATCCTCTGCTTCGTCGGCCCGCCCGGCGTCGGCAAGACGTCACTCGGGCAGTCGATCTCGCGGGCCCTCGGCCGGAAGTTCGTTCGGCTGTCCGTCGGCGGCGTGCGCGACGAGTCGGAGATTCGCGGTCACCGCCGCACGTACATCGGCGCGATGCCGGGCTCGATCATCCGCTCGGTGCGCGACGCCGAATCGGCGAACCCTCTCGTGCTGATCGACGAGATCGACAAGATGGGCGCCGACTGGCGCGGCGATCCCGCGAGCGCGATGCTCGAGGTGCTCGACCCGGAGCAGAACAAGACGTTCCGCGACCACTACCTCGATCTCCCGTTCGACCTCTCGAAGGTGCTGTTCATCTGCACTGCGAACACGCTCGACACGATCCCCGGGCCGCTTCTCGACCGCATGGACGTGATCCAGCTCTCGGGCTACACCGAGGAGGAGAAGCTCGGGATCGCGAAACGCTATCTGCTGCCGAAGCAGCTCGGGCTGCACGGCCTCGCGAAAGGTCAGCTGAAGGTTCCCGACAAGGTGCTGCGCACGATCGCGCGCGAGTACACGCGCGAAGCGGGCGTCCGCGGCCTCGAACGCCGCATTGCCGACGTCTGCCGCAAAGCAGCGACGCAGGTCGCGCGCGGCAACACCGAGACGGTGAAGGTGGACGACGAGCTCCTGCGCGAATGGCTCGGCCCGCGTCGCTTCTCCGGCGAGGTGCGCAAGCGCACGTCCGACCCGGGAGTCGCAACCGGGCTCGCCTACACGGCCGTCGGCGGCGACGTGCTCTTCATCGAGGCGACCGCCTACCCGGGCAAGGGCAAGCTCACGATCACGGGCCAGCTCGGCGAGGTGATGCAGGAGTCCGCGCAGGCCGCGCTGTCGTGGGTGCGCGCGCACGCCGTGGAGCTCGGCGTCGGCGAGACGTGGTTCGCCGACCACGACGTGCACATCCACGTACCTGCCGGCGCGGTGCCGAAGGACGGTCCGTCCGCCGGCGTGACGATGGCGACCGCGATCGCGAGCCTCGTCCGCGGGGAGCCCGTCGCCAACGACCTCGGCATGACCGGCGAGATCACGCTGACCGGGCAGGTGCTGCCGATCGGCGGCCTGCGCGAGAAGTCGCTCGCCGCACAGCGCGCCGGCCTGAAGCGGGTCGTCTTCCCGCGCGAGAACGAGCCCGACCTCGACGAGCTCCCGCCCGAGACGCGCGGCGCCCTCGACTTCATCCCGGCCGACAAGATCCAGGACGTGTTCGACGCCGCGTTCAACGGCAAGCGGCGGTCGCGGTCACGCGGCGCGATCGGCGTCGAACGTGCCGCGGCCAGGAAGTTCTAAGCCGCGAAGCTCGTGACGAGCCGCGCGCAGTAGTCGGCCTGCTTGCCGGCCGCGCGGCGGCAGAGGAGCTGGTACTCGCGCTTCCCTCTGAGCACGAACGTGTACTCGTCGACGTGATCGGCCGTCGTGAGCGCGTACATGTGCGCGCGTGCGCCGTTCGCGGTGACCGTCTTCTCGCCGACGACCTGGGCGCCGCTCTGCCGGGCGAGCTCGTCCATCCGCGCCCGGAGCTCGAGCTCGACCTTGCCAAAGAGCGCGTCCGAGTAGGCGCGGACGAGGGGGAACGTCGAGACCTGCACGAGGTCGGCGCCGTCGCCGGCCGTCGCGCGCTTCGGGCCCGACTCGACCTTCCAACCCTTCGGCGCCTGGAACCGGAAGCCGGCGCCGGCCACGGTCTGCCACGCGGAGGCCGGTGCCTGGTGCCTCGCCGACCCCCCGCAGGCTGAGAGAATCAGCACGGCGAGCAGGAGAGCCTGTTTGCATCGGTGTGCCCGGGGTATCAGGCGCGCGGTAACGAGGCGAAAGGATTCAGCAAGCATGGCCAAGACAAAGGACAAGGTCTACGACGCCGCAGGGAACGTCAAACCCTACGTCGAGCGGGCGATGGCGGACGAGAAACTCCGCGACGACGTGATGAGCGCGTTCGGAACCGCACGTGAGCTCTACAACGAGCTGATCGGCGGCCGCGGGGCCGTCACGCTCGCAACGCGGGTCGCGACCGACGAGGAGATCCGCGACAAGCTCAAGGACGCGATCGACGATCTCCGCAACGCGGCCGACCGGCTCCAGGGCAAGAAGGACCACGGCTCGCGCAACGCGACGCTCCTCGTCGCGGGGCTTGCGCTGGGGATCCTCTTCAACCCGGTCACAGGCCCGGAGACCCGCAAGTGGCTGAAGGACATGATCGGCGGCGGCGCCGACGAGTTCGGCGGCGACTACTCCTCGAACAACGGGAAGTAGCGCTAGCCCCGGCCGAGGTCGGTCGTCGGCGCGATCGTCGTCGGCACGAGGGTCTGCATCAACGCTGACGGCGCGACCGGCGTCAGCGCGCGCTGCAACGACGCGGGGTCGAGCCCGTCGGCGGTCGAGATGTCGGTCATGCCGAGGAGGATCGCGCCGGGCTCCGGCGCGGATCGGCCGCCCGGGATCGCCGGCGCCCAACCTGCGGCGACCGGGAATGGCAGGTCCTTCTGGTGCTTCCACGCATCGAGGTACGGCGTCGGGTCGACGGCGCCGTCGTAGCCGAGGTAGAGGAACGACACCGGGTGCACCTCGAAGTGAACGTGGTACGGGGTGTGCTCGGCGTCGCCCGTGTTCCCCATGAAGCCGATCACCTGGCCCGCCTTCACCTGCGCCCCGTTCACGGCGTCGGTCGAGAAAGCCGAGAGGTGCGCGTAGTAGAACTGGTTCCCCTGCTTGTCGAGGAGCCAGAGCCGGTTGCCACCGACCTTGTTCCAGCCGACGGAGAAGATCGTGCCGTCGGCGACCGCGAGGAGCGGCTGGCCGAGCTGGCCGAAGATGTCGTCGCCGTGGTGATAGGTGACGTCGGAGCGAGCAGCGCCGAAGGTGTCGATGTACGAGCTCGGCCCGTACACGGGGAAGACGTAGTGGCCGGCGGTCAGCTTCGGCTCGACCTTCAACGGGCCTGAGCCGGCATTGCTCTTCGGGTGGGCGCGGTCGCGCGGCGTGTCGCCCGCGACGACGTCGGGCGGGGTCGTGACCGTCTCGCTGGTGGTCGTGGGCGCGGACGGCTTCGTCGCGGGAGGCGCCGGCGGCGCGGTCTGCGCGGCCGCGTCTGCGTACCCGATCTGGATCTCGCTGTTCGCGGGCAGGCCGCCGTGGTCCGCGGTGAGGTGGATGTCGAGCTCGGTGATCGTCCCGCGGTAGCCCTTCGCACCCTCGGGTGCGCTGCGGTCGATCGACTGGCTGCCGATCGTCAGCTGGCCCCAGGTCCCGAGGTCGAGCTTCGGGCCCGCGACCGGCTGCCCGTTCCATCTCAGGTTCGTCACGCCGCTGCCGTTCGCGTTGCCCCCCGCGCCGGAGTACCCCGTGCCCGCGGACGCGCGGGCGCTCACGCCATCCGCGGTGATCTCGCCCTTGAAGAGCGAGAGCGCGGTCACGACGGACTCGGCACGCGCGGCTGCGTTTCGCGTCACGGACGTCGTCGCGGTCGCGGTCGAGGAGTCGGCCGTCACGACCGAGCCGTCCGCGGGATACGAGAACGACTTGTCCACGGCAGGAGCCGCGTTGGGCGGGGAGACGACGGTCGTCGTGCTCGCGCCGGTGCTTCCGGGCACCGAGACCTTGATCGCCCACGCGGTCGCCGCCGCTCCCGGCGTGCGCGCGGGGCCTTCCGCGACGGCGGGGCCGATCAGAAGCAGGGAGGCGACAGCGAGCAGAGCGAGGCGGCGCACCGCCCTTGATGATGCCAGCGCTGCTGGTC
>CAZDEX010000230.1:0-3773 GCA_964504405.1 uncultured Gaiellales bacterium
GGCACGCACGAGCACGGCAGCGAAGTCGGCGCCCAGCGCCTCGGCCGCCGCCTGTGCCGCGGCGTCGTACGTCTCGGCGAGCGACAGCGGCTCGCCGAGCAGCGTCGCGATGCGGTAGAAGCCGCGCTGCACGCGTGCCTGGCGGGTGCGCGCGGCGTAGCTCTCGGCGTTCCGCAGCGCGAGCGACGCGAGCGACGCGAACGCCTCGAGCAGCTCGGTGTCCGTCGACGAAAAACGCGGCTGGGGGTCGCGCAGCCCGACGCCCAGCACGCCGCGCGTCTCCCCGGCCCACACCATCGGCGCGACGAGCGCGCGCGAGAACCCTTCGTACGCCGTGTTCGGGACGGGCGCCTCGATGGTCGAGTAGTCGTCCGCCGCGACGGGCGCGGAGCGGTCGAGCGCGGCGCCGGCGACGCCCAGCTCCGGCGTGAACTCGAAGCCGACGAGGCTCGGGTCGAAGCCGTGCACGGCGGCGCAGCGGAGGACACCGCGTTCGCCGTCGAGCAGGTAGCAGTCGGCGGCGTCGGCCCCGAGCAGCTTCGTCACCTCTTCGACGAGACGCTGCAGCACCGTGTCCAGCTCGAGCTCGCTCGTCACGACCTGCGCGGCATGGAGAAGTGCAGCCTGCTGCTCGAGCCGCCGTTGGTTCTCCGACAGGAGCCGCGCCGTCTGCAGCGCCGAGCCGATCTCGTGACCGACGGTGTCGATCAGGAACTGCTCGCCCACGGTGAACGGCGCGTCGCGTGCAGCTGTCACCTCTGCGCCCGCGTCGACCGCGATCTCCACCTCGTCGAGACGGAGCGCGCGGCGCAGCTCCTCGCGCGCGACGCGAACCACGGCGTCCGGCTCGACCTCCGCGCGGATCCGCCGGACGATGTCGGCGATGCGCTGCTCGCGCGCGAGCGCGTCGGAGAGCGCGGCGGCGGAGCGCAGGCGGTCGAGGGCGAGGGCCGCCTCCGCCGCGATGGCCTGCAGCAGCGCCAGCTCCTCCGACGGGAATGCGCGCTTGACGTCCGTCGAGGCCACAGCGAGGACCCCGATCACGCGCTCCTCCGCGATCATCGGGATCCACGCGCCGCTCTGCGCGCCGACGAGCTTCGCGAGGCGCAGGCTGACGAGCGGAGAGCTCGCGATGTCGTAGACGGTGACCGGCGCCGCATCGAAGTACGCGCTCGCGATCCCCGACGGCTCGTTGCGCAGGTCGACGCGCACCTCGGCCCACCATCCGGCCGCGTCGCCGTTCAGCTCGCCGTACACGCCGGTCGCCTCGTCCGCCTCATCCGTGACGAGCGTGACGGCGGCGAAGCCGACACCGAGCAGGCTCGTCACCTCGCGCACGAGCGGCCGCGCAACCTCGACCTCCGTCCGCGCGCGGGCGAATGCGTTGGAGAGCTCGGCAACCGCCCCGAGCTCGCGGTCTCGCGTCGAGACGCGCGCCTCTGCCTCCTTCGTCCGCGCGACGCCGCCGACGACGAGCGCGCGGTCGCGCCAGCGCATGATCAGGAGGAGCGCCGGCACGAGCGCGGCGACCACGCCGGCGAACGACAGCCAGACGTGCCCGCCGAAGGGCCGCTGCTCGCGCAGCACGAGCACGCCGAAGATCCCCGAGGCGACGGCGATGCCCGGGAAGACGAGGACGATTCCCCAGTCGACGGGGTGTGCACGCGCCCGGTCGCGCCAGAGCAGGGGCAGGACCGCCCCGGTCACGGCCGCGTAGGCCCCAGCCAGCACGAGGAACGGCAGGCCGTTGAACAGCACAGCTTCGGTTGCTTGGCTCACTGGGCCGTCAAATGGTACGCCGCTGGATGCGTACGCGCCTGCCTTGCAAAGATGGGCCGCTCGGCCTATTTCGTGCGCCGTGCCCCGGCGGTAGCTTGGACGCACTGGGCGATGCGAACCGTGGCGCGCGTTCCTGGCCATTGCCGCGGCAAGCAATCACGAGAGGCCCGCTGCGACGACCCCCCGAAGCAGCGGGCTTCTTCGTTTCTGGCAGGTGTCAGACACCTTTCCGAGCTCGAAGCGGCAGGCACAATCCGAACGGGTGTCTGACACCTGCCAGAAGCGAATGAACGCGGTTCTTCCGAACCTGGTTCGCTCCGCGAACCAGGTTCGAGGGTTGGGGTTGACCCCGAGCGGCGGCGCGTCGCCGCCGCCGAACTCTTGAACCGGTTCGCTTCGCGAACCAGGTTCAGCCGCTACCGTGGGGCCGTGGTCAGAAAGGTCCTCCTCGCCTCCCCCCGCGGCTACTGCGCCGGGGTCGAGCGCGCCGTCGAGACGGTCGAGAAGGCGCTCGACCTCTACGGGCCGCCGGTCTACGTCCGCAAGCAGATCGTCCACAACCTCCACGTCGTGCGCGACCTCGAAGCCCGCGGCGCGGTCTTCGTCGACGAGGAGACCGACGTGCCCGAGGGCGAGACGGTCGTCTTCTCCGCGCACGGCGTTGCACCGTCGGTGCACGCGAACGCGCTCGAGCGCCGGCTGAACACGATCGACGCGACGTGCCCGCTCGTCACCAAGGTGCACGTGCAGGCGAAGCGCTATGCGGCCGACGGCTACACCGTGCTGCTGATCGGGCATGCGGGCCACGAGGAGGTCGTGGGGACGATGGGCGAGGCACCGGACTCGATCGTGCTCGTCGAGTCCGTCTCCGACGTCGCGCGCCTCGACTTCCCCGCCGGTACGCGGCTCGCCTACGTCACCCAGACGACGCTGTCCGTCGACGAGACCGGCGAGATCATCACGGCGCTGCGGGCGCGTTACCCGGACGTCCACGCGCCGAAGAAGGAAGACATCTGTTACGCGACGTCGAATCGCCAGTGGGCCGTGAAGGAGATGCTGAGCGAGATTCAGCTCCTGCTCGTGATCGGCTCGCGCAACTCCTCGAACTCGAATCGCCTCGTCGAGGTCGCGCGCGCGAACGGCGTCGCGTCGCACCTGATCGACGACGAGACCGAGATCGACGAGGCGTGGATCGACGGTGTCGAGGTCGTCGGTGTGACCTCGGGCGCCTCGGCGCCGGAGAAGCTCGTGGAGCGCGTGTGCGAGGGGTTCCGCGCGCGCGGCGTGACACAGGTCGAGCCGTACCGGCTCGTCGACGAGGACGTCGAGTTCCGCCTGCCGGTCGAGCTCCGGCGCGAGCTCGCGCTGGCGGACGCACAGCCCGGAATCTGATTCGGCGAAGCCGAACCAGATTCATGGGTTACGCGAGCCGCGACGGAAGACCATGAATCTGGTTCGCTGACGCGAATCAGATTCAGACTTTTTCGACCCGAAGCTCACCCGCGTCGATCGACACGGCGAGCGTCTCGGCCTTCAGGCGGTCCCCGTAGCGCTCGACGAGCTCGTCGTCGGGAAGCCACAGCTTGATGCGGTCGGTGATCTCGAGGCCGGACTCCTTCCGCAGCACGTTCACCTCGTGCACGCGGTCGAGGAGGCGTGCTTCCAGCCGCAGCTCGTCATCGAGCGCCGTGTCGAGCGCGACGGTGACGCCGTCCTCGCTCGCGACGGCCCAGCCCTCACGGCCGACACGCTCCACGAGCACCTCGTCGGGCTCGAGCACGTGGCCGTCGACCCGGAACCGGCCGCCTTCGAGCTCCTCGAACTCGCCGCGCTGCAGCCGCTCGCGCACATCACGCAACGCTGCACCGAGCTTGGGGCCGAGCACCGGCAGGTTGGGCTTGACGCGAAGCTCGGAGGCCTCGACGTCGCCGAACTCGATCTCCTTCACGCGCAGCTCGTCGGCGATCTCGTCCGCGTGCCCGTGCGCGGCCCTC
>CAZDEX010000231.1:0-3728 GCA_964504405.1 uncultured Gaiellales bacterium
AGCAGTCCGAGCTGTGCCGGGCCGGCCCCTAGGACGAGTAGGCGCGGGTGTCCCGCGCGAGAATCGCTCTCCACCACGCCTCATTGTCGCGATACCACGCGACGGTGCGCTGGAGGCCCTCCTCGAAGCTCGTGCGCGCCTCCCAGCCGAGGAGCCGCTTCGCCTTGTCAGTCGAGCCGATGTGCCGGTCGACCTGGCCGAGCCGCTCGGGCACATGGCGGACGAGGTCGCGCGGCTTGCCGAGCGTGTCGAGCACCATCCCGGCGATGTCGGCGACCGAGATGTCGACGCCGGTCGCGACGTTGATCACCTCGCCGGCGATCGTCTCCATCGGCGCCTCGATCACCGCGACGATCGCCTCCGCGTCGTCGCCGACGTAGAGCCAGTCACGCGAGGCGTGGCCGTCGCCGTGGATCGTCAGCGGCTCGTCGGCGAGCGCCTGCGTGATGAAGCGCGGCACCACCTTCTCGGGATGCTGGCGCGGGCCGTAGTTGTTGAACGGGCGCACGATCGTGATCGGGAGGTCGTACGTCGTCCAGTACGAGTAGGCGAGGCGGTCGGCGCCCGCCTTCGTCGCCGCGTACGGCGAGCGCGGGTTGAGCGGATGCTCCTCGTCCATCGGGGCGGATTCCGCGGTGCCGTACACCTCCGACGACGAGATGAGGATGAAGCGCTCGACGGGCGTGACGCGGATCGCGTCGAGCAGGATCTGCGTGCCCTCGACGTTGGTCGTCACGAACTCCGACGCGCCGTGCTCGATCGACTTCTCGACGTGCGATTCGGCGGCGGCGTTGACGATCACGTCGACGCCTTCGATCAGCTCGCGCACGAGCGTCGCGTCGCGGATGTCTCCGTGCACGAACGAGAGGCGCTCGTGGCTCATCACCTCGGCGAGGTTCTCGAGATTGCCGGCATACGTGAGCGCGTCGAGCGTCACGACCTCGTAGTCGGTCTCCGTCAGGAGATGGTGGATGAAGTTCGACGAGATGAACCCCGCTCCACCTGTCACCAGTACGCGCGTCATAGCTCCTCTTCGATCGTGTACAGCGGCCGGCCTTCGACGTCCCGTTGGACCCTGCCGAGCGATTCTCCGATCAGCGCGAGCACGAACCCCTGGATGCCGAGGACCAGAACAATGCCTGTTCCGGCGAAAAGCGGCCCGGGGAAGTCCGCGTTCACGATCCAGTACACAACCCCGTAGACCCCGATCACCGCCGCGGCGAGCGTGCAGACGAGGCCGAGCGTCACCCCGATCCATTGCACGGGCTGCGGCCAGAAGCCCGCGACGACGTGCAGTGCAAGGCGGATCAGGCGCAGCGGCGAGTAGCTCGAGCCCGAGCTCGAAGATGCGTGCGAGACGTCCACCTCCTCGACCGAGAAGCCGCTCGAGAGCACGAGCGCCTTCGTGAATTTCTGCCGCCCGATCGTGCCGAGCATCGGCTCGATCGCGCTGCGCCGGTAGCCGTTGAACGCACACCCGAAGTCGGAGATGCGCACGCCGGTGAAGCGGCGGAGCAGGCCGTTGATCACGCGGCTCGGCATCTTGCGCCCCGGTGAGTCCCGCCGGGCGACGCGACGTCCCGACGCGACGTCGGCGCGATCGAGCGCCGCGAGCAGCTTCGGAATGTCCTCCGGCTCGTTCTGCAGGTCGCCGTCCATCGTCACGATCCGCTGCCCGCGCGCGCGCGACAGGCCCGCATGCATCGCCGGGTGCTGGCCGAAGTTCCGCTTGAAGCGCACGAGGCGCACGCGCGGGTCGGCCTCGTGCAGCGCGCGCAGCCGCGCGAAGGTGCCGTCCGTCGAGCCGTCGTCGACGAACAGCGCCTCCCACTCCTGGCCGTCGAGCGAGCCGGCGATGCGACGGTAGAGCTCGTCGACCGCTCCCTCCTCGTTCAACACCGTGACGACAACCGATACGTCCATTTCACAAGACCCTAACCCCGTGGTCCTAGAGTCGCCTTCGTGTGGTCGGCAGGTGAGGTGATCGTGCGGCGGGAGGTGCGCAACGACGGCTGGGCGTGGCTCGAGGTCCCGGTGCTCGTCGTGCAGGACGACCCCGAGCTCCTCGTCACCTACATCCCCGAGGGTGCGCCGTTCACGTTTCCACCCGGGCCGGAGCGGCATCCCTGGAGCGATCGGGACGCGTGGCAAGGGCACGGCGTGCTGATGCTCCAGCGGCCGCGCGACTCCTACGCCGTGTGGGTGTTCTGGCGGGGGCCCGAGCGTGCGTTCCACGGCTGGTACCTGAATCTGCAAGAGCCGTTCCGGCGCTCTTCGACGGGCTACGACACGCAGGACCTCGAGCTCGACATCTGGATCCCCGCAGGCGGTACATGGCAGCTGAAGGACGACGAGCTGCTCGACGTGCGCGTGCAGAGGGGTCGCTTCACGGAAGATCAGGCGCGTGCAACACGACGAGAAGCCGCACGCACCACCGCCGGTCTCGACGCAGGCCGGCGGTGGTGGGATCCCTGGTGGGCGCTCTGGGAGCCCGATCCCGCCTGGGCGCGTGTGGCGTAGCGTGTGGCGCGAGCGACCTCGGCCAACCGCTTGGGAGGACCGGCTGCCGTCGGGGACGCCCACGCTCCCGGAGGGTTGGAATGCTCCCGCGTAAGTGGCCGACGTTCGCGGGGTTCTTCGTGCTCGGCTCGTTCTGGGGCGCGTGGGCCGCCGTCCTCCCGAGCGTGCAGCACGCGACCGGTGCGTCGAAGGGCGCGCTCGGGATGGCGATGCTCTTCGTCTCGATCGGATCGATCCCGGCGATGTTCCTGCTCGCCGCGCCGGCCGTCGACCGCTTCGGCGCTCGGGCCGTCGCGCTCGGGTGCGGCGTGTTCGCGGTCGCGACGACGCTGCCGGGACTCACGACATCGCTGCCGACGCTGATCCTCGCGCTCACGTTCGCCGGTGTCGGCTCCGGTCTCGTCGACGTCGCGATCAACGCGAACGTGGGACGCATCGAGACCGCGACCGGCGCACGGCTGATGCCGTTCGCGCACGGCATCTACTCGGTCGGCGTGCTCGTCGGCGCCGTGGCAGCGGGGCTCGCGCGCGGCGCCGGTGTCGGCCGCGAGCCGATCCTGCTCGCGGTCGCTCTCGCCGTTGCGCTCGCCGGGCTGACGGTCATCGGCGACAAGGCACGCGTGCACAGCGAACCGGTGAAGGGTCTTCGCATCGCACGCGGTCTGCTAGCGATCGGGTTCCTCGGCGCGGCGGCGTTCATCGTCGAGGGCGGCACCGAGAGCTGGAGCGCGCTCTTCCTCGAGCGGCAGCTGCACGCGCGTCCCGCCGTAAGCGGCCTCGGCCCGGGCATCTTCGGGGGCTCGATGGCGCTCGGCCGCTTCTCCGGCCAGGCACTGCACCGCTTCTCCGATCGCGCGCTCCTCGGCGGCGGCTCCGCGCTCGCCGCGGTCGGTTGCTGCATCGTCGCCTCCTCCCCGAACGCGCCCGTCGGACTGATTGGCTTCGCACTCGCGGGCGCCGGGATCTCCCTGACCGCGCCGATCGTCTTCGGGATCGCCGCCCGCCGGCCCGATGCGGGCAGCGCCGTCGCGACGGTGACGACGATCGGGTATCTCGGCCTGCTCGTCGGGCCGCCACTCGTCGGCGGGATCGCGCAGGCGACGAACCTCCGCGTCTCGTTCGTCGCGCTCGCCGCGGTCGCGGGGGCCCGCAAGGGGGCCGCCGCCCCGGGGGGGGTAGGCGAGGGCCCGGGGTGGAGCGGGGGGGGG
>CAZDEX010000232.1:0-3687 GCA_964504405.1 uncultured Gaiellales bacterium
CGATCTCCGGGCGCTTCGCGAACTTCGTCTGGAGGAAGTCGAGCGTCGAGTCGACGGGGCGGCCGTACAGCCACGACATCAGCCCGAGCGCGAACATGTTCTTCGCGCGCTCGGCCTCGCGCGGCGTCACGCCCTCGACGTCTTTGAGCGCGCCGACGGTCATCGACGTCAGCTGCACCGCATGGACCTGGAAGTCGCCGAGCGAACCGTCCTCGATCGGGTTCGCGTCGTAGCCGGCCTTCTTCAGGTTGCGCTCGGTGAAGGCGTCGGTGTCGAGGATCAGCGTGCCGCCCTTCGGCAGGTCGCCGATGTTCGTCTTCAGCGCAGCCGGGTTCATCGCGACGAGCACATCGGGACGGTCGCCCGGCGTGAGGATGTCGTGGTCTGCGAAGTGCAGCTGGAAGCCCGACACGCCCGGCAGGGAGCCGGCCGGCGCGCGGATCTCGGCGGGGAAGTCGGGAAACGTCGCGAGGTCGTTCCCGGCCATCGCGGTCTCCGACGTGAAGCGCCCGCCCGTCAGCTGCATCCCGTCGCCGGAGTCCCCCGCGAAGCGGATCACGACGGATTCGAGCTGCTCGACGGGCTTGGCCATTACCGGTTTGAGCCTAACAGCGTCATCGCTCGTCCCGGCCGAACGCCGAGGTGAGCCTTGTCACCCCGTACAGACCGAGGTAGGCAAGGGTGAGGAAGCCGCTGACGATGATCACGAAGCCGATCATGTGACGGTTGCCGAACGGGTCCTCGAGGCGCGGCCGCGCGATCTCCCACACGCGGTGCGGCCGCTTGATTGCGTCCCAGCTGTTGAGCCGCACGACGCGGCCCAGATAGACGCCGACGCTCGAGAGCACCAGAGCCGCGAGCGCCGTCAGCCAACCGAGCAGGGCGCCGCCCGCGCGCGTCACGACGAGCTGCACGAGCAGCAAGGACGCGAATCCGAGCGCGAGGCCCGTGAACGCGAACGAGCCGACGAGCAGCGTGTCGAACAGTCGGTGGTCGGTGCCGAGGTGGATGAAGTCCGTCAGCACGTAGGGCGCGTTCGGCAGGAAGAGAAGCCACAGCGCGCCGAACACGACGAGCTGCACGACCGAATGACGGCGCGCGTACGCGATCACCATCAGGATCGCGAGCGCCAGCGGCACCCACGCGAGCATCAGGTTCCAGACGAGGTACTTGTACTGCGCGGCGCCGAACTCGTGCTTGCGCACGACCAACAGGAGCACGCACCACGCCGAGGCTGCAAGCAGCGCGGCCAGCGGGAGCACGACCCTGGAGCGCACGCTCAAAGGGTAGCGCGGGCCTAGAAAGCGGCGGGGCGGCTCTCGCCGCCCCGCACGCCAAGCAAGGGGAAGGGTGGTGCTACGCCGGCGCGAGCTCGTGCTCGGCGCGCATCCAGTTCTCGTGGGCGTCTCCGCCTTCTTCGAGATGGATGTAGTACGCACGCGTCGCGATGTCCTCCCACGTGAGGACGATCGGCTCGGTCGCCTTCTTCGTGCGGCGCGTCGTGATCTTCTTGGCTGCCGACTTCTTCGGCGCGGCGGCCTCGGTGGCCTTGCGTGGCATTGCTGCCCCCTTCTGGTCGTCGCTGGTTTGCCCTTAGCCCTTCGGCTGGGCGGCCGCAACTCCTGCCGTTTCGCGCAGCGGAACGTCCCGCAGGAACCAGGTGGCCGCGAACGCGAGCAGCGAGATGCCCGCAGCGGCCCAGAAGACCGGGTGGAGCGCAGCGGCGAAGGCCTGCTCGAAGGCGTCGTGCGCAGCAGCAGGGAGGTGCTTGATCGCGCTCGGCGTCACCGTCTTCGGCACGGGAACGTTGTGCGGCAGCCGGCTCGCGAGCTCGTTGTGGACGCGGTTCGCGAAGATCGAGCCCATCACCGCGACGCCGATCGAGCCGCCGATCTGGCGGAAGAGCGTCGCGCCGCTCGTCGCAACGCCCATCATCGACGGGTCGACGGAGTTCTGCACCGCGAGGATCAGCACCTGCATCACGAGCCCGAGCCCGACACCGAGCACCAGAGAGTCGACCGTCGCGATCCAGAGGCTCGTCCCCACCTGCAGGTGGGCGAGCAGCACCATCGACGCGGTGATCACCACCGTTCCCACGATCGGGAACACGCGGTAGCGCCCGAACTTCGAGATCATCCGCCCGCTCGTGATCGACGCGATCAACAGGCCGACCATCAACGGCGTCAGCTGCAGGCCCGAACGCGTCGGCGTCGCGCCCTTCGTGACCTGCAGGTAGAGCGGCAGGTAGGTCACGGCGCCGAACAGGGCAAAGCCGACGATGAAGCCGACGGTGTTCGCGACGGTGAACGTGCGGTTGCGGAAGAGCGAGAGCGGCAGGATCGGCTCCTTGGCGCGGCTCTCGACGAACGCGAACGCGGGCAGCGAGACGATGCTGATCACGATCAGCGCAATGATCTTCGGCGAGCTCCACGCCCACGTCGTGCCGCCGAGGCTCGTGAAGAGCACGATCGACGAGAGCGCGACCGCGAGCAGTGCGGCGCCCGCGATGTCGAGCGAGTGGCGCACGCGCGTGCGCGGCTGGTGGAAGGCGACGCCGATCACGGCGAGCGCGGCCGCGCCGATCGGGATGTTCACGTAGAAGATCCAGCGCCAGCTCAGGTTGTCGACGAAGAAGCCGCCGAGGAGCGGCCCGATCACCGTCGACACGCCGAAGACGCCGCCGAAGTAGCCCTGGTAGCGCGCGCGGTTGCGCGGCGGGACGAGGTCGCCGACGACCGCCAGGGTGACCACGATCAGCCCGCCGGCGCCGAGCCCCTGCAGCGCACGGAAGAGGATCAGCTGCGTCATGCTCTGGGCGAGGCCGCAGAGCGCCGAGCCGATGAGGAAGATCACGATCGCCGTCTGCAGCACCGTCTTCCGCCCGTACAGGTCGCCGGGCTTGCCGTAGAGCGGCGTGACGATCGTCGAGCTGAGGAGGTAGGCCGTGACGACCCACGAGAGGTGCTGCAGCCCGCCGAGGTCGCCGACGATCGTGGGCAGCGCCGTCGAGACGATCGTCTGGTCGAGCGACGCGAGCAGCAGGACGAGGAGCAGCGCCGTGAAGATCAGGCGGAAGCGGGGTTGCAGGTTCTCGGCCATCCGTGCAAGAATAGCAACAGAATGAAACTATTGCCAATCGGAAGGATTTGAGGGTGACGGCGCGCGACGACGACACGGTCGGGCTCCTGCTCGACCTCTCGCGGCTCCTCCGCAACCTGACCCGGCTGGTGGGCGGCGCGGACGACGGGCCGCCGATGACGGCGACGCAGCGCATCGCGCTCGTCGAGCTCGGCGACGGAGGCCCGGTCCGCCTGAACGACCTCGCGGCACGCATGGGTGTCAGCGCCCCGACCGCGAGCCGGAGCGTCGACGCACTGCACGAGCTCGGCCTCGTCGAGCGCGTCGCGGACCCGCACGACCGCCGGGCGGTGAACATCGACCTGACCGCCCGCGGCGCGAAGCTGCTCCAGGAGCGCAAGGAGAAGGCGAGCGCCGCCTTCGAGCCGGCCGTCGCCGTCCTGTCCGCGGCCGACCGCAAGCAGCTCTCGCAGCTTCTCCACCGCATGACCGAGGCGCTCACCGACAAGGGCTAGCCGGCGTTGTGCTTGAGCGCCGACTCGCGCCGCTGTGCGTCCGCGAGCGTGAGTGACCCCGCGCAGACGCGGTGGTTGAGGTCGTTCTCGATCC
>CAZDEX010000233.1:0-3684 GCA_964504405.1 uncultured Gaiellales bacterium
TGCGGGTTCTATCAGAAGCGACGCATGCGCGTCAAAAACGTTTTCGCGTCAGACGCTTGCGGTCGTCGCTGCGACGAAGCGCAGCTCCGGTACGTCGGCGAGCTCGCCGACGTCACGCGCCATCTCGAGAAACGTGTACAGCCCTGCACGCTCACGCGGACCGAACCGGTAGCGCAGCTTCTCGAAGTAGCGCGCGAGGAAGCCCGCCGGGTAGCCGTACCGTTCCGCCGACTCGAACGCGAGCTGCTCGGGCTCCGCGCGCGCGGCGCGCACCGACTCGACGAGCGCATCTTCGAGCTCTGACAAGTCGGGATGCGTCGGCTCCGGCGCGGCCCACACAGCGAAGACCATCGGCAGCCCGGTGCGCTCGAGCCACAGCCGGCCGAGGTCGTGGTGCGGCGTCGGGTCCTCGAACGCCGACTTGAGCGCCGCGTCGCCGATCAGGAGCTTCGCCTCGGCGTCCTCACCGAGCGGCACCTGGTCGGCGTCGGGGAACAACACCTTGGTGAGCACGACCGACGTCGCAGACTCCGGCGTGACCGCCACGGTGCGGATCTGCGCGAGGGGCGTCTTCGAGATGAGCTGGATCGACTCGACCGCGCCCTCGCTCGACACGCAGAGCCGCGGCAAGAGGCGCAGCGTGTCGGCATTGCGCGCGTACTCGATCGACGAGATCGGCGCGACGTCGAGCTCGCCCGCGACGAGCTGCTTGTTCAGCGCGGTCGGGACACCGACGATCTCTTCCACCTGCGCGTCGAGCCGGAAGAAGACCGGCGCCATGTTCACGTAGCCGATGCGGCCCAGCTTGATCATCGTGGTACCACCTGGCTCACCCGGCTCTGTCCACGACTGCGTAGGTCAACGCTTCCAGCTCCTCGCGATGGGGATGCGCGTCGAGGAACGAGCGCGCGCGGGCAGCGTAGTCGAGGGCCGCGTCGCGGGAGCGCTCGAGCGCGTCGGTCGCCGCGACCCGGACGAGCGCGCCGTCCAGCGGCCCGCCCTGGAGCGCTGCGCGCACGGTCGCGTCCTCGCGCGCGGCGAGGAGCAGCGGCATCGTCGGCGTGCCTTCGCGCAGGTCGGTGCCCGGGACCTTTCCCGTCTCCTGCGTCTGGCCCGCGCAGTCGAGGATGTCGTCGGCGATCTGGAATGCGATGCCGAGCGCCGTCCCGAACTGTCCGAGCCGCTCGTCACCACCCGAGCCGAGCAGGCAGGCGGCTTCGATCAGCTTCCCCGTCTTCAGCGCACAGCGCTCGAGGTACGCCTCGATCGGCGTGTCGGGATCGTTCGTCTGCAGCTTCTGCATCGCCTCGCCGCGTGCGAGCGAGAGCGCGGCGTCGGCGAGCGTCGCGACCGCCTGCGCGTCGCCGGTCTCGGCGAGCACGGCGAACGCACGCGCGAAGAGGTAGTCGCCTGCGGCCTTCGCCGCGCCCGCGCCGTAGACGGACCACGCCGCAGGAAGCCCCCGACGCAGACGCGCGCCGTCGACGAGGTCGTCGTGGACGAGCGTCGCCATGTGCACCATCTCGACGGCGACGCCCGCCGCGATCGACGGCTCGCCCCGCGCGGTGAGGAAGCACAGCAGCGGCCGAAGGCGCTTGCCGCCGGCGGACAGCGCCTCGCCTGCAACCTCCTGTGCGAGCCCGGGCTGCGCGGCGACGGCGCGCGCGAGCCCCGTCTCGACCTCGGCCATGTACGCCGCGACGCCGGGCGTCGCGTGGACCTGTGCGAGCTCGCTCATTCGGCGGTCCCCGTGTGGAGCGCGACGATCGACCCGGCGAGCAACGTGAACTGCACGTCGGCGAAGCCCGCGTCGCGCATCCGATCGGCGAGCTTCTCGGCGTGCGGGAAGCGCTTGACCGATGCGGGCAGGTACGTGTACGCCGACCCACCGGGCAGGACCTTGCCGAGCACGGGCACGACGCGGTCGAACCAGAGCGAGAAGAACGGACGGAGCGCGCCGCGCGGCTGGGTGATCTCGAGGATCGCAACGCGTCCGCCGGGACGCAGCACCCGGCGCAGCTCACGCAGCGCGAGCTCCAGGTCGGCGACGTTGCGCACACCGAAGCCCACGGTTGCCGCGTCGAACGTCGCGTCGGCGAACGGCAGCGCGAGCATGTCGCCCTGCACCCATTCGATCGCGGACGACTTCCGCCGGGCGCGTTCGAGCATGCGCTCCGAGAAGTCGAGCCCGGTGACGCGCGACGCTCCGGCCTTCAGGTCGGCGAGGGCGAGATCGCCCGTGCCGCACGCCGCGTCGAGCGCCCGGTCGCCCGGACGGACCGCGGACTGCGCGGCGAGCCTGCGCCAGCGAACGTCGAGGCCCGCCGTCATGAGGCGGTTCATCGCGTCGTAGACCGGCGCGATCCGGTCGAACATCGTGCGGACTGAGTCCGGCGCGAGCGTCACGCCGTTAAGCGTACGCGCGCGATGGCCGGTGACCTACTTCTTGCCCTTCGAGGCCTCGAGGAAGGCCGCGATCTGATGCAGACGCTGGTCTCCGAGGCCGGTGAACGACGGCATCGGCGAGCCGGGGTTGACGCACGCCGGGCACTTGAGGTGCGCGATCTGGAAGGCGATGCCCTTGTTCTTCGCGCCTTCCGCCGTCAGCTCGGGCGCGCCGAGGTTGTGGCCGCCGTCGCCGTTGTAGGTGTGGCAGTTGAGACAGCCGGCGACGGCGAAGAGCCGCGCGCCCGCGACCGCCTCGTTGTTCCCGGTGAACCCTTCGGTGCTCGCCCACGCCGGCACGCGCGCGAGCAGCTCGGTGCCGAGCGCTTCCTTCGCGGTCGCGCCCTTGTACGTCAGGACGCCCATCGAGATGACGACGAGGATCGACGCCACGACCGCGACCGGGCGGCGAAGCAGCCGGCGCTCGGAGCGGATGTCGATGAACGGCACCGCGATCAGCAGGATGAGGAAGACCGTCGGCAGCCCGATCGTGCCGAGGATCACCGATGCCGGCCACTTGAAGATCCGCAGCAGGTAGAACAGGAAGTAGAAGTACCAGTCGGGCCGCGGAACGAAGTTGATCGTGCCCGGGTCGGCCGGCGCGTCGTACAGCTTCCCGAGCCAGCCCGGCTCGAGCGTGTGGTGGTTCCCCGGCGTCGTGTACTTCCAGACGATCGCGAGCCCGACGATCACCGCCACGACGACGAGCGACATGATCGTGTCGTGCAGCATCGCGTACGGGTAGAACGGCTTCCCGCGTTCCTTGACGTCCGCCTTGTACTGCTGGAAGACGCGGCGGCGTTCGACGATGCGGTCGCTTGCCATCAGCGCCCTCTCCGGCCGAAGCGCGTCAGGCCCGCGCGCCCGTTCGACGAGGCCTTGAGCGTCGAGCCGGTGCCCGCCGCCTCCTTCGACCATGGCGGCGACGTCACGCCGAGACGGATCACGAGATAGAGGTGCAGGCCGATCAGCGCGAAGATCGCGCCGGGGATCATCAGCATGTGGATCGCGTAGAACCGCGACAACGTGTCGGCATTGATGTAGGTGCCGCCCTGCAGGAACTGTGCGAGGAACGGGCCGAGGAGCGGCGCGGTTCCGTTGATGTTGATGCCGACGACGGTGGCCCAGTAGGCCGTCTGATCCCACGGCAGCAGGTAGCCGGTGAAGCCTTCGCCGAGGCCCGACGCGAGCAGCAGCACGCCGATGATCCAGTTCAGCTCGCGCGGGTACTTGTACGCG
>CAZDEX010000234.1:0-3675 GCA_964504405.1 uncultured Gaiellales bacterium
CGATGAAGCCCGCGTTCATCATCGCGTAGAGCGTGAAGGTCGCATCGCGAAGCCACACGTACCGGTAGTCCCAGTTGCGCACTCCGCCGATCCGCTCGGGCAACGATGTCGTCGGTGCAGCGACGATCCCGCCGGTCGGGGCGTAGGTCAGCGCCTTGAGCACGAGCAGCGACGTGTGCACCGCCTCGGGATAGTCGCCCTCGTAGCCGCAGCCCTGCATCCAGCCCCGCCAGTCCCTCTCGGTGTCGCGCAGAGCCTGCTCGGCATCGACCACGACCGCCGGCTGTTCGGCGGACGGGAACCACGTGAGCACGAAGGGCACACGATCGCCCTTCGTCACCGTGAACTCCGCGGTGTGGGTCATCCCTTGGGGGCGGAGCTGCACCGGCGTCTTCAGCTGCAGCGCGTCGGGACCGCCGATGGCGATGAGCGTCTCGTCGTCGATGCGTCTGAGCCATGGGACGATCGAGCCGTAGTCGAACCGGATCACGAGCTCTGTGCGCATCTCGACCTTGCCCTCGAGCCCCTCGACGATCCGCACGATGTCCGGCTGCTTCTCGCGCGGCGGCATGAAGTCGATCACGCGCACGCGCCCCGTCGGCGTTTCCCATTCGCTCTCGAGGATGAGGGTCTTCTCGCGGTAGCGGCGGTCGGTCGCGGGGCCGCCCTCGGCCGGAGCGATCAGCCAGCGGCCGTGCTCGGACGAGCCGAGCAGCGCGCTGAAGCACGAGCCGGAGTCGAAGCGCGGAAAGCACAGCCAGTCGACCGAGCCCGACCGGCCGACGAGACCGGCCGTCTGGAGGTCGCCTACGAGCGCGTAGTCCTCGATGCGTTCCGGCACTACCAGTTCTCGATCTCGAGTGCGAAGGATGGCAAGCGCTTCTGCACTGCCCGATTGAACTCGAGTGCATACCTCTCTGCATCGTCGAGGTTCGCTGCGTAGTGGTCGCGGAGGTCGGCGAGGATCTCCGTGCCCGTCTCGACGGCGTCCAAGTAGTCGCCGTACAGCTCCTCGGCCTCGTCGCGACCCGCGCGGTTGTACGCGGCCAGCCGCTCGTTGGTCTTGTCGATCACGTCCCGGTGCTCACGCTCGAAGAGGTCGAGCTGGGCGTCGATCACCGACGCGAAGCGCGCGCGCCGGAGCATCAGGCGAGCTCGCGGTAGAGCTCGAGATGCTGGGCTGCCGACGCGTCCCACGTCAGCTCGCGACGGGCGCGCTCTGCGCCCGCGCGCGCCTCCGCCGGGTTGTCGAGCAGCTCACGCACCGCCTCGGTCAGCGCGTCGACGTCGCCCGCCGGCACGACATGACCCGCGTTGTACTCGCGCACGGGCTCGCCGAGCCCCGCCACGTCGTACACGACGGCGGGCACACCGGCGCCGAGCGCCTGCAGCAGCGCGCCCGACTGGTCGAGCTCCGCGCGGTAGGGGAAGACGGCAACCGTGGCCTCCGACAGGGCGCGGTCGAGCTCGGCCGCGGGCAGGTAGCCCAGACGCCACTCCACGCGCTCGGCGCCTTCGAGGCCGTCGAGCGGCATCGCGGGATCGCCCGCGACCAGCAGGCGGGCATCGGGCAGGCGTCGCGTGACCTCGATCGCGTCCGGCAGTCCCTTGTACGGCCGGATCACCCCCAGCGAGAGGATCGTGTGCCCGTCGTCGGCGCGCGTTGCGGTGCTCGGATAGACGGGGTGGGGAATGACGCGCGCGTCGACGCCCAGGTCGGCGAGCGTCTCCTGTCCACGGCGCGTGTGCACGACGACGCGGTCGAACCGCTCGAGCAGACGCCGCCAGAGACCGTGCCGCGAGGCGGTGCGCCGAGGCAGCAGGTCGTGGGCGGTGAAGACCGACGGCGCGCGGAAGCGCAGGTGGACATCGGCTTGCGGGAGCGCCGCCCACTGGAGGTGCAGCACGTCGGCGCGCGTGCGAGCGAGCGACTGCATCACGGCGAGATGCTCGAGCGCCTTCAACGGCAGCCGAGCGCGAGAGCGTCTGAAGAGACGCGACGAGAGGGGGTAGAAGCGCTCGCTCCGCCGGTAGCCCGCGGGCTCCGGCAGCTCGCCGAAGCGAAACGGCGAGGTCGCCAGCTCGACGTCCGCCCCGGCACGCGCGAGTGCCGCTGCAAGCTCGTGGTCGTACCAGGGCGTGAACGCCGGGGGATCAGCAAGCACGACGCGCAAGAGAAGTAGCGTAGTCGCGTGCTCGTGCGCACCTGGAACCTCTTTCACGGCAACACCGTTCCGCCCCAGCGCGACGCGTTCCTCGATGAGATGCTGCGACTGGCCACGGTCGACCAGCCCGACGTGCTCTGCGTGCAGGAGGTGCCCGCGTGGGCCCTCGACCGGTTCACGGCCGGCGACGTCGCGGCGCGCCCGAGCCTCGGGCCGGTGCCCATCCCGGCAGAGCTCGGCCGGCGCTTGACCGACATCGACCACGGGCTTCTGCGCTCGGCGTTCTCGGGGCAGGGAAACGGCATCCTCGTCTCCCCGCGGTACCGCGTGCTCTCGCACGACGTGCTGACGCTGAACACGCGCCGGTTTCGTTCCATGCAGGCGCGTGCACTGTCGCTCGGTGTCGTGGCACGCGTCGCGTGGGCGAAGGAGCGCCGCATCGTCCAGGCGCTTCGGGTCGCCGACTCGGACGGCCGGACGTTCCTGCTCGCGAACATGCACTGTACGAGTTACCCGGCCGACGAACGGCTCGCCGACGCCGAGTTGCTGCGCGCAGCGTGGTTCGCGACATCGAAGGCCGCGCCCGAGGACGTCGTCGTCCTCGCCGGCGACTTCAACGCGCGCGCCGCGCGGTCGCGGACGCTCGCGGATCTCACAGGCCCCGAGTGGGGCTTCTCCGCACCCGGCCCCGGCATCGACCACGTGCTCGTCCGCGGCGCGGAGGCAGGCCCGGTGAGGCGGTGGCCCGACGAGCAGCGGCTGCACGGCGACCACCTCCTGTCCGATCATGCCCCCGTGGAGGTGGACATCACGTGAAGTGGCCCGAGGCACGCGCGCGGTTCCCCGTGCTCGCGAAGCACGCGTACCTCAACGCCGGCACGTTCGGCCCGCTCGCGCGGGCGACGCTCGACGCCATGGCCGAGCTGCGGCGCTGGGAGGGCGAGAACGGTCGCGGCGGCAAGGCGTACTTCGAGGCGATGCTCGAACGGCGCGAGGCCGTGCGCGCCCTGATCGCGGAGCAGATCGCCGTGCCGCCGGAGAACCTCGCGCTGACGGACTCCACGACCGGCGCCGTCCACATCGCGGTGACCGGCCTCGGCCTCGGCGAGGACGACGAAGTCGTGACCACCGACGCGGAGCACTTTGGGCTCACCGGTCCCCTGGTCGCGTCGGGTGCGAGCCTGCGCATCGCGCGCGTTCGCGACGCGCGGGCGGACGAGGTCTTCGAGCTCGTCCGGGCGCAGGTCACGCCGCGCACGCGGCTGATCGCGCTCTCGGCCGTCTCGTGGATCGACGGGACCGTGTTTCCGTGGCGCGAATTACGCGAGGCGACCGGCCTCCCTGTGCTCGTCGACGGCGCGCAATCGGCAGGTGCGCTGTTCGAGGACGCGTCCGGCGCGGACTACTACACGGTGAGCGCACAGAAGTGGCTGTGCGGCCCCGACGCGATGGGCGCGCTCTACGTGCGCGAGCCGGATGCGCTGCGTCCGCGACTCGTCGCGTACCCGAG
>CAZDEX010000235.1:0-3661 GCA_964504405.1 uncultured Gaiellales bacterium
GCGCAGCCGATGCCGCCGGCGAAGTCGATGTACTCGCGGCCGTCGACGTCCCAGACGCGCGCGCCCTCGGCGCGGGCGACGACGAGCGGGGGTGTCGAGACGCCGCGCGCGACGTAGCGCTCACGGGCTTCCTGGACGCGCACTGCATTCGGGGACACAGTCGCGGTGCGTTCGTGCAACGACACGGTGACGCGACTGTATATGCCGTATTCAGACGGCGAAAGTCCGTGCGCTCAGCGCGTGGCCGTGATCACGGTCGCCTCGAGCTCGGCCCGGAACGGGCGGTCGCCGCCGAGCTCTGCAAGCCGGCGCGCAAGCTCCGGGACGAGGTTCGCGGCATCCTCGCCGCGCTCGGCGATCTCGAAGGAGACCGGCGAGCCGAGCAGGTAGCCGACGGCGACGTCCTCGGCCGACGGCGATTCGCCGGCGATGCGCACGACGTCGAGCTGCACGTCGCCCCAGCCGGCGCGCGAGAGATCGGCGCGAAGGCGGTCGTGGTCGCCGTAGCCGTACGGCGTGTGCAGGAAAGGCGGCGGGTCGTCGGGGAAGCGCTCCTCGAGCATGTCCTGGCTGACGCGCGCGAGCCGGTTCCGGTCGAGCGAGGCCCAGACGCTCGCGAGCAGGACGCCGCCCTCGCCGAGCACGCGCCGCGCCTCGCGCAGGCCCTGAACCTTGTCGGGCAGGAACATGTAGCCGAACTGGCAGACGACGACGTCGAACGACCCGTCCTCGAACGGGAGCGTCTCCGCGTCGGCCTGCCGCCACTCGATTCCGTCGTCCGTGACCGAGTTGCGCGCGTATTCGACCATCGCGTCGTTCAGGTCGGTCGAGACGAGCGTCGCGTCGTCCGGCAGCGCGCGGCGCAGGTGACGCGTGACCGCGCCCGTGCCCGCCGCGAGCTCGAGCACGCGCAATGACCGGCCCTGCGGGAGCCGGCCCGCGAGGTCGGCCGCGTACGGGTCGAAGAGGAGCGGGACCAGATAGCGGTCGTAGCGCTCGGGCACCGAGCCGGTGAAGCGCACCGCGTCGGACATGTGCTCAGCCTAAGCGATCCGCGACGACGCGCAAGTCGCCGACGAGGCCGGCGAACATCTCGTCGCGGTTCTCGGCGCGCAGGACCGCGCTCGGGTGGATCGTCGCGACCACGAGCTCGGCGAGCTCCGAGTCGAGCGGCAGGCCGCGGCTCTGCGTCACCTTGAAGCTCTTGCCGAGGAGGCTCTGCGCGGCCGTCGCGCCGAGCAGGACGACCGCGCGCGGCTTGACGAGCGCGAGCTCCGCTTCGAGCCACGGGCGGCAGGCCTGCGTCTCCTTCCAGGTCGGCTTGTCGTGGATGCGCCGCGTGCCCCGCGCCTTCCACTTGAAGTGCTTGACCGCGTTCGTGACGTAGGTCGTGCCGCGGTCGATGCCCGCCTCGTCGAGCGCGCGGTCGAGCAGCTTGCCCGCCGGCCCGACGAACGGCGCGCCGGCGAGGTCCTCCTGGTCGCCGGGCTGCTCGCCGACGAGCATCACCTCGCTCGTCCGCTTCCCCTCGCCGAAGACGGCCTGCGTCGCGTCGGCGTAGAGCGGGCAGCCGCGGCAACCCTGCACCGCGTCGCGAAGCGCGCGCATGGACAGCGTGTCCGGCATGAAGGGCGCTGCGGTCGGGTACGGCATGCGGCTCGGCATGGGAGAGGGGGTTCCCGGCGGCGGCCGATACGATGCCGCCCTGCGCGGCGCCTTGGCCGAGTGGTTAGGCAGAGGCCTGCAAAGCCTCGTACAGCGGTTCGAATCCGCTAGGCGCCTCTACTGCAATGGATCCGAACGGGGACCCCCAGGAGAGATCCTTGACTCGCTCCATCGCGCGCTCCTGGTCGAGGCGCCGCAGGTAGATCTGGGTCGTCTCGATCTTCGAGTGGCCCATCAGCCGCTGCAGGGCCTCCAGCTCGCCGGGATGGGTCTCCAAGAACTGAACCGCGAACGCCGCCCGAAGGGAGTGGGGGTGGACTTCGACCCCCGCCCGATCCCCGAGCGCCTTGACGATCCGCCAGATGACGCGGTCGTCGCGCTCGCGGCCGTGGGACTGGTTTCGCTGCATCGGCACGACGTAGGCGCCCGCCGAAGTGTCGACCTCGCGAGACGCAACCGCCGCCCGCAGAAGGCTCGCGAACTCGTCGGGGATCGGCTTGGTGATGACCTTGCCGCCCTTTTCCTTGAACCGCATCGTCCCGCGCTCCAGATCAACGTCGCGCCAGCGAAGCTTGGAGACCGCGCTTCGACGCGGGCCTAGGTAGGCGAGCGTCGACAGGCAGAGCAGGTCGCCCCACGACCGGCAAGCATCGAATAGCCGCCGCACATCGGCGCCGGTCACGCTCGTCACGTCGAGGTCGACCGACGCCTGCCGCTTCGGCGGTTCGATGCGCGCCATCGGGTTGAGGTCGATCAGCTCTGCCCGATAGAGCCACTTGAAGAAGCCGCTCATGACCGCCCAGGAGTGGTACATCGTCCCTGCGGACCGGCCGTTCCAGCGGTCGAGATGGCGACGACAGCGGTCCGCATCGATGGCGATCACGTCTGGAGCGTCCTCCGTCGACACCCCGCAGAGCGGAGTCAATTTCGACCGGTAGTCGGCGAGCGTCCGTGGGGAGCAGCCCCGCCGATTGAGATCGCCCAAGTAGCGGTCGATCGCACGATCTAGCCGCATCTCAGATCCATTCCGCGTCTTCCTCAGTCCAACGCATCTCAGCGTTCGTCCCCATCCGGGAAAGGATGAACTCAATTGCGCGCGTGGTCCCGCGCTCACTCATCGGGAACCGGAACCCGTGATGTTCGACCATGTCCTGGTACTCCTCGCGGACACGCCGCAGCATCCAAGAGTCAGACAACGTCTGCCGCGCAGCAGCGCTGAGGTTCCCGCCGTGCTCGGCGTCAGCGAGCTTCCGAAGCCATTCCGCCTGCAGCTCGCTCACACGAACATTCAGTACGACTGTCTTGTCGGCCATGTAGAGATCTTGTCATACAAACACTCTACGGTCAAGCCATCCCGTCGCGGCAGTGGACGAACGCGAATCTCGATTACCAGCCCGCCCCCGAAGAGACGGCGCGCGCACGCGACTGGCCTTCGCCATCGACGGGTACGGCATCGGCGTGATTAAGCGCGCATCGACGCTTCACGTGCTTAGGCGACTCTGGCTGCTCGTTCTGCTGGGTGCCGTGGTGGTTGCGGCGACCGCCTGGGCTGCGACCGGTGATTACGTCGCAGGCGTCGTGGGATTCGCCTTGTCAGTGCTAGTCAGCATCCCGATCGCGTGGTCCCTCGTGCCGTTCGTAGAGGCCAACAGGCGGCGAAGCCGTCGGAGCCTCTGACCGCCTGAGCCAACGTCGACGGCGGAACTCACCCCGCCGAGAGCGGCCCTTTCTTCTCGATTCGCGTTCCGATCTGAAGCGGTGTCTGACACCCGTTCGGCGCGTCACCACGAACCGGAGCCTCGTCAAGGTGTCAGACACAAGTTCGAGTCGACGCGAGGACGGAACTAGAACCGCCGAGAGCGTCCACTGTTCTCAATTCCCGTTTCGCCGTCAGGCCCGGCCACATCCTCCGAGACGGAGTGGATTGTCCCGTCTGAGCGACTAGATGAGTGATTCCGAATTGACGGCCGCGGGATGGTCCTGTGTTCGAGTGTCG
>CAZDEX010000236.1:0-3620 GCA_964504405.1 uncultured Gaiellales bacterium
TCGAAGAGCCGGGGGATCATCTCCGGAGGAATGCCGAGGCCCGTATCGGTCACGCGCACGACGGCCTCTCCTTGCTCGCGGCCCACCGACACGACGATCGTCCCGCCGCCGGGCGTGTACTTGATGGCGTTCGCGATGAGATTCGCGAAGACCTGTTCGAGGCGCTGCCTGTCCCCGTCCACCCAGACTGCGTCCCCCGGCGCCTCGAGCGCGTACGACAGCCCGCGCTCGCGGGCGCGCTCTTCCTGCGCCTCGAAGGCGTTGCGCGCGATCTCGACGAGGTTCAAGGGCTCGCGCTCGAGCGTCACCTTGCCTTGCGTGACCCGGGCGACGTCGAGCAGGTCGTCCACGAGGCGCGTCAGGTGCCGCGCCTGACGCTCGACGACGCCGATCTCCTTCGGAAGGGTCGCCCCTCCGGCCTTCTTCTGCAGCATGGCCAGCGCCAGCCGGATGGCTCCGAGCGGATTGCGCAGCTCGTGGCCCAGCATCGCGAGGAAGGTGTCCCGCGCCTCGATGGCGCGGCGTGCCTCGTACTGGCGGCGGCGGCTGCGGATCGCGGCGTGCATCGACGCCAGCATAGACCGCGTGTGCACGGGCCGGTCGAGGAAGGTGACGTTCCCGAGCAGCCGCGCGAGGTCGCTCCCGCCTTCGTTGCGCGCGTCGGCGCCGGCGCTGAACACGACGATGGGGAAGTCCGACCACGGGGGCTGATGGCGCAGCCTGTCGATCATCCTCTGCAGCGCGAGGCAGGGAGCGAGAACCTCCTCCTCGAGGAGCGCGGTACCCGCGCCTTCCTCGAATCTCTGCACCAGCTCGGCCAGGTCGGCGCACACGAAGGCCTCGAAGCCCGCGCGGACGAGGAGCTCCTGCGTCACCTCGGCGTTGCGCGGTCCCCGCACGAGGACGAGCACACGCTCCGAGTTTCCGGCGCCGGCCACGCTCTCGGGCAGACTCACGGGGTCGCCTTCTCCATCGGGTCGATCGTGCCGACGAGTCGAGGCGTGCCCGTGAGCACACCTTGCATCTGCACGAGCGGAGCACCGACGTGGATTCCTCCCGCGCCGAGCTCGAACGCCCGGATGGTCTCCTCGTGCGCTCCCGAGCGCTTCTTGAGGACCGAGATCGCCTTGCGCAGGCGCCCTTCGAACTCGAAGTAGCGCAGCAGCATGATGGTGTCCGCCAGGTAGCTCAGATCGACGGGCGACGTCATCGCCGCGGACATGACGCCCGACTGCGCCATCGTCAGGATCGAGGCGACCCCACGCTCGGCGAGGAACGCGAGTAGCTCGTGCATCTGGAGGGTCAGGTAGCGGGCCTCCGGCATCGCGGTGAAGTAGCCGTTGATGCTGTCGATGACGACGACGCGCGATGCGTGCTTCGTGACCGCTTGCCGGACCAGGTCCGTGAACTCGTCGGGAGCCAGCTCCGCGGGATCGATCTGGTGCACGCGCACCTTGCCGCTGGCGATCAACTTCTCGAGCGGCATGCCCAGGTGCTGCGCGCGGCGCAGCAGCGTGCCGATGCGCTCCTCGAAGAGGAACATGCTCGCCACCTCGCCGCGATGGGAGGCGGCGCACGCGAACTGGGTCGCCAGAGCGCTCTTGCCGGTGCCTGCGGGCCCCATCAGGAGGGTGGCGGTGGATCGATCGACGCCCCCCTTGAGGAGCTCGTCGAGCGCCGGCAGTCCGCTCGGGAGCGGCTCGGTCAGGAGCTCCGTACGGTGCTCGGCCGCGATGAGCCGTGGGTAGACGACGAGCCCGCCCGTCTTCACGTTGAAGTCGTGATACCCGCTGCGGAGCGTCGATCCGCGCAGCTTGCGGATGCGGAGCCGTCGCCGGTCCGCACCGTAGTTCAGATGAACCTGCTCGAGCGAGATGACGCCGTGGGCGAGGCTCTCCACCTGGAGATCGTCGCCGGCCTCACCGGTGCGATCGTCGAGCAAGAGCACGGTGCACGCGCGGCCCACGAAGTACTGCTTCAGCGACAGGAGCTGCCGGCGGTAGCGCATCGGCGTCTGCGAGAGCAGGCGGATCTCGGACATCGAATCGAAGACGACGCGCGCCGGTTTCACGCGCTCCACCTCTTCGAGGAGGACTCGCATGGTCTCCTTGAGGTCCACGTCGGCCGTCGCGTACAGCGTGTTCTCGTCCTGGAGCCGCAGCGTCTGCTCGGCCGTCGAGAGCTCGTAGAGATCGATGCCGTCGAGCGACCAGCCGTGCGAGTCGGCGACCTGGCGGATCTCCTCTTCGGTCTCGGAGAGGGTGACGTAGAGGACGCGTTCGCCGGCGCGTCTGCCTTCCATCAGGAACTGCAAGGCGAGCGTCGTCTTGCCGGAGCCCGGTTCGCCCTTGAGGAGGTAGACGCGATTCTTCGGCAAGCCTCCGCCGAGCACGTCGTCGAGACCGGAGACGCCGGTCTTGTCGCGACGAAGCTCGGCCACCGTCGTGCGCGATGTGGCCATGATTCTTTCGTAGAACGCGACGCCGAGGTCGTCGACGACGAAAGCAACCGGGCTGAAGCATCGCCGACGACCTCAGCGGTAGTCGGCTCTGGCGCGCACTACTGGCGTTCCGGAGGTTCGACGGGCTGCGGCTGCTGCGGCTCGGGCTGCGGCCGAGGCTCGGACTGGGGCTGCGCCTCGGCGGCGCCCACGCTGCGCATGGCGCGCTGGAGGTTCGCGATGTCGCGCTCGATCGGGCGCGTGTCCTTGCCCCCCGCGGCGAGATCGCCCATCAGCCGATCGCGAGACATCGTCAGGTCCACGATCTGGGTGGCGAGCGCGTCTCGCTGGTGCATGTCGGTGATCTCGTCGCGGCTGGTCCGCAGGTCCTGCAGCTGCACCTCCGACGCGAGCAGGACCGACCGCGCGCGATCCTGCACGCTCGCGGCGGCGCGCTCCTGCGACAGCGCGGCCTTGGTGGCAGCCTCGTTGTTCTCGTTCGAGCACCCCAGCGCCGGGACGGCAGCCACGGCTACGGCGGCGGCCGCGGCCGCGCAACGGACGATGTGAATGAGTCTCATGACGGACCTCCGCGAAGAGGGAGGCAACCGGCGGACCGGGGCTCCCCTCGCGCGTCGCGCGCGGCTCACCTCGTGTCGAGCGTCTCCCGGACCTTGCGCAGCAGAGCCTCGGGCGTGAAGGGTTTCTGCAGGAACGACACGTCCGAGTCGAGGACCCCGTGGTGCACGATGGAGTTCTCGGTGTAGCCGGACACGAAGAGCACGCGCATGCCGGGCCGCAGCGCCAGGATGCGATCGGCCACCTGGCGACCGCTCAGGCGCGGCATCACCACGTCGGTGAGCAGCAAGTGGATCCTGGCCGTGTGCTGCTCGGCGATGAGCAGCGCCTCGCCGCCGTTCTGCGCCTCGAGCACGTGGTAGCCGTGGCGGCGCAGGATCGCGCGGACGCTCGAGCGCACCTGGTCGTCGTCCTCGACGACGAGCACCGTCTCGTTGCCCAGCAGGGTCGCGGGCGCCGGCGGAGGCGTCGAGGTGGCCACGGTCTGGTCGCCGTCGACGACGGGGAAGTACAGCTTCAACGTCGTGCCCTTGCCGGGCTCGCTGTACACCCAGATGTATCCGCCGCTCTGCTTCACGATGCCGTACACGGTCGACAGTCC
>CAZDEX010000237.1:0-3592 GCA_964504405.1 uncultured Gaiellales bacterium
AAGCCTCTAACCGAGCTGTTTGCGCGCGAACTCGCGGAAGCGCTCGCGCGCCTCGTCGTCCGGGCCCATCCGCTCTTCCTCCGCGTAGCGGGGGTCGGCGGCGACCTCCTCGGCGACGGCGCGCAGCTCGCTGACGACCGCCTGCTTGTGCTTCGGGTCACGGAGCAGCGCCTCGATCCACGTCTCGGTGCCGTCGTACTCCGGCACGTCGTGGTCGACGAGGAGCTGGCCGAGGAGGATCCCGACCCGGATGTAGGCGAAGGTCCGGAACGCGAGGATCCGGTGCGGGCTGGAGACGAGCTCGTCGATCTCGGGCGTTTCCTCCTGAATGGCGGCGACGATCGAGCCGATCGGCTCGTCGACGAGGGGGATCCAGAGGTCGTCCTGCTCACTCATGTCGTGAAGTGTTCACGATCTGCGCCGCGCCCGCCAGGCGATCTGCGCGGCGGAGACCAGGAGCAGCGCCCCGAAGAGGCGCCGGAGCAGATGCTCGGGCAGCGATTCTGCGACGAGGACGCCTCCCTGGACGCCCAGGATCGAGGCGATCCCGATCGCGGCGGCCGCGCGCAGGTCGACGTTCCCGTACCGGAGCTGCCGCCACGTCCCGACGACGGCGGTCGGGATGATCGCGAGCAGCGAGGTTGCCTCCGCGTGCAGCTGCGTCAGCCCGAGCGCGAGCACGAGCGTCGGCACGAAGAGAATGCCGCCGCCGACGCCGAACATCCCGGCGAGCACGCCCGCGATCAGGCCGATGAACGCGACGAGGACGAGCGTCACACGAGCAGGCGGATCCCGACCGCCGCGAGCAGGATCGCGAAGCCGTAGGTCAGCTTGTCGAGCGGGACGCGCTGTTGGAGTGTCGTGCCGAGGAGCACGCCGACGACCGCGGGCAGGCCGATGATCGCAGCGGCGCCCGGCTTCACCTCTCCGTGGAACGCGTACGTGACTGCTGCGGCGAGCGAGCTGATCAGGATCGCCGCGAGCGAGGTGGCCGACGCGCGGCGCTGGTCGAACGCGCGGGCGAGCACGAGGAGCGGCACGATCACGATCCCGCCGCCGACGCCGAACAGCGCGCCGAAAAAGCCTGCCAGGAGGCCGATGCCGAGCAGGCGCGCCACCTCTCGTACTCTACGCCGGGTGAATCCGCTCGATCTGATCGCCGCGGAGCCCGAGCAGGCGGCGCTGTTCCTCGACATCGACGGCGTGCTGGCACCGATCGTCGCGCACCCCGAGGACGCGCGTGTTCCGCCGGAGACGCGCACCGAGCTGGAGAGGCTCGCAGAGCGATATGCGCTCGTCGCCGCGGTCACCGGCAGGCCCAGCGAGGTCGCGCGCTCGATCGTCGGCGTCGACGCGTTGACGTACGTCGGCGAGCACGGCCTCGAGCTCGACCCGGCGGCGGAGGGTTGGGCAAGCCGGATCCACGGCTACGCCGATGGCGTGAGCTGGACCGACATCGAGGTGAAGCCGTTGAGCGTCGCGTTCCACTACCGCACGGCGCGCGATCATCGGAACGCGCGCCTGCAACTGGAGCCGGTCGCCGTCGCCGCGCTCGACGAGGGCTTCCGCACGCGCTGGGGGAGGATGGTGCTGGAGGTGCTCCCGCCCGTCGACGCGTCCAAGGGAACAGCCGTCCGCCGGCTGCTCGAGACGTCTGGGCTCCGCCGCGCGCTGTACGCAGGCGACGACACGACCGATCTCGACGGCTTCGCGGCACTCGACGGGCTCGACGCGGCGGTGCGAGTCGCCGTCTCCTCCGCCGAAGGGCCGGTCGAGCTCGGCGAGCGCGCCGACCTCGTCGTCGGGTCACCGGCCGCGTTTCTCGAGCTGTTACGGCAGCTGTAGGTCGGCCGCCGTCAGCGTGGAGGTGTAGATCTCCTCGCCGCCGGTTGCGAGGTCGCGCGCGTCGGTCCAGATCGGATGCGCGACTCCACCCGCGACCGCGAGGCCCTCGTAGTCGCCGTACTGGAACGGAAGCGCGGGCCGCTTCGTCTCGTTCGACGCAACGGTGGCGACCGGACGCGGGAGTGCAAACGTCAGCGCGCCGTCGGCCGAGGCGGTGCACGTGTACCGCACCGTCGTCCGCGAGCGGTCCGCCCCGGTGTCGTAGTAACAGACCCAGAGCCGCCCCTGATCGTCGAGCGCCGACGTCGCCATGAACTCGTCGCGGCCGCTGTCGGGCGGGTGCACCGTGCGCTCTGTTCCGACGGGCACGAGGTTCTGGTCGAAGACGCGCACCGCGACGTCCTGTGCGCGCCCGGTGCTGTCCGGCTTCGAATAGGTGAGATACACGTGCTCCGGGACGCCCGGCCTCGAGTCGACGACGATCGAGGGCGTCGGCGTCAGGCACCGCTTCGCCTGCGCCGGGACCGACAACGACCCCGGCTGCTGGCACGGCGACGCGTAGAGCCCGAGCTTGACGACCGCGTCGACGCCGAACGTGTCCCCGCCGTCCACCGATCGGTCGAGCAGGAGGTGGTGGTCGGTGTCCGCCCACGACACGAACAGCGTCCCCGCGGAGTCGACGGCGAGCCCCGCGAACGTCGTCTCGCCTCGCGCGTCGGGAACGACGACGGGCTTCGACCACGTCGCACCGTCGTCGTCGCTGTGGCTGACGACGACCAGCAGGGAGATGGCTCCGCGCTTCGCTCCAGGCGTGATGCGCGTCCATGCGACGTAGATGCGCCCCGCGTGGGGGCTTGATGGGCTGTTGTCGATCGCGATCGCCGGCTTGTCGTCGAACCGGGCGGAGCGGACGGGGAACACCTGGCTGACCTGCCACGGGCTCGACGCGTCGACTCGCGTCGCGACCTCGAGGCGTGCGATGTCGAACTCCTTGTTCGCGCCGAGCAGGATCGACCCGATCGTCACGCAGCGCGCGGCGAGGAACGCGATGTACTGGCGACCGCTGATGTCGATCGCGGGAGCAGGGTCGCCGGAGTTGCAGCGCTTGACCCCGCCGTACGCGGTCGCGGCGGGACCGGGAGCGACCGTCCACGTTGCCCCGCCGTCGGCAGAGCCGTACGTCCGCATCAGGTTGCGGAGCAGCGAGGGCGAGCGGAAGTCGATCGAGTTCGACGCGGCGAGCAGCACCTTCGGGTTGGTCGGATCGGCGGCGACCGCGACCTCGGCCTGCGAGCCGCGCAGCCTCGAGACGTTCACCTGGTCGAACGACGCACCGGCCGCTCCCGCGACCGCAACGAGGGTGTAGCCCAGCGCCGCGATCAGCAGGAGGCGCTTCACCCGGCCCAGCTTAGAGGCCCAGCCGCTCGCGCAAGAGCCGCGACTGTCGCCGCGCCACGTCCAGCTCGGTCTGCTCGGCGTCGGCGAGCTGCAGCCTGAAGCGATCGGGCGACGCGCGCCGGATGCCCGCGACCTTGCTCAGGTTCACGAGGTACGACCGGTGGATACGCGCGAACCGCGCGCCCGGGAGCCGCTCCTCGAGCTCGCCGAGGCTCGCGGTGCAAAGGTACGCGCGATCGTAGGTGTGCACGCGGCTGTAGTCGCCGTCGGCCTGCACGTAGTGCACCTGGTCGTACTCGAGCAGCTCGGTCCCGCTCCCTGCGACGACGGCGACCTTCTCGACGGGCAG
>CAZDEX010000238.1:0-3582 GCA_964504405.1 uncultured Gaiellales bacterium
AGCTGCTCGACGTCCGCGTCGAGTGGAGCGTGGCCGGCGGACGCGAGCTCGATCTTCACGCCGTGCAGCTCTTCGACGTCGGCGGCCGCTTCGGCGAGCGCGTCTTCGAGCGTTGTGCCGTGGCCGAAGCCGCTGCCGTAGAGCCAGCGCCGCAGCTCGCGCTCCTGGCGCCGCGCGATCGACGACACGCGCGCGTCGCCGCCCGCGTGTCGCTGGATGAGCGCGAGCGTCTGCAGGACCGAGTCGTGGACGCGCGCTGCAACCTCGGCGCGTTCCTCGAGCCGGATGCGCTCCGTGCGCTGCTGTGCGATCTGCCAGAGCCATGGTGCGAAGACGAGGAGGAGCGCGCCTGCGATCGCGCCCGGGCCGATCAGCGAGTCGGACGCGCCGGCATTCCCGAGCAGCGTCACGGCGCCTGCCATCGTGAGGACGATCCCGAACACCGGCAGCGATCCGCCGGGGCGGATCGAGCCGCCGCGCGCCAGCACGACGGCGATCCCTGCGAGCAGAAGCGCCGCGCCGACCACGACGCCGCCGGAGAGACCGAGGGACAGCAGGAACGCGAGCGCGGCGCCGCCGATCAGCAGCTGCCCGAGCCAGCGGCGGCGCCCGTAGACCCAGAGCGCGAAGTAGAGGACGATCCCGGCGCCGCCTGCGAGTGCGAGCAGCGCGAACGCGAGCCGTACGAGGGTCGCGTCGACGCCGAGCGCCGACGCGATCCCTCCGCAGACGCCCGCGAGCACGCGGTCGTCTTCGCGGTGTCCGAACGGCAGTGCGCGGGCTTGCGTCACGCGGCGCGCACCACGTCGATCCGGCCTGCGCCGACGTTCGCATCGATCTCGAATCCGCCGTTTCCGGTGTGGATGGCGGCGTTGCGACCGTCGTCCTCCTTGCCGAGCACGTGCAGCTCGCCGACCTTTGCCTGCGCGTTGACGTGAACGTCCGCGTTGCGCGGCACGATCACCTTTAGCTCGCCGATGCCGAGGCGCGTCTCGATGCGTTGGGTCGTCGTCGGGTCGACGTTGGAGAGGTCGACCACGAGATGGCCGATCCCGAGGCGGTAGGCGTGGGTCAATGACGCCGTGGTCGGGGTGTAGGTGCGGTCGCCGGTGCCGTCGCCGAGGCTGACGTTGAACCAGGAGAAGGCGGTGATGGTCGCGGTGACGACGCCGATCGCGAAGAGCGCGAAGAGCACGGTGAGGACGATCAGCAGCTTGTTCCGCCCCTGCCGCCGGCCCATCCAGAGGATGACGAGGCCGGCGATCAGGACGAAGACCCACCCTGCACCAACGGCGGCGCCGGTATGGGAGAGGAGGACGACAAGTGCCACCGCCGCCAGGCCGAGGCCAGCGACGGGCCAGGGTTTCTCACGGCGTTCTGCAAGTGCCCGCGAGGCGACGGAGTGCTCGTCGCCCTCGGCCGGGACGACGAGCAACGCGGCGAGGTAGACCAGGATGCCCGCGCCGCCGAGCAGCGTGAGCACGACGAACCCGAGCCGGAAGACGGCGGGGTTCAGTTCGAAGTAGCGGCCCAGCCCGCTTGCGACGCCGCCGATCATGCGGTCGGACGTGCTGCGCTCGAGGCGCTTGATCTGGGGTGTGTGGGTGATGTGTTCGCTCATGCCTCGAGATTGCCGACGGGCTCGCCGCGCGTAAATCCGGCATCACCCTGGACCGACCCTGCTGCGGCCGGCTCTCAGCGCACACGCCCGCGCGCGGCGACCTGCCAGCGGTCTGCGGGCGAGCCGTCCTCGACGACGCAGACCGAGTCGGTGAGGTTGATCACGGGGCAGATGTGGTTCGGGACGACGGCCACGCGGTCGCCCACGCGCAGGTTGTTCGCTCCGTCTATCACACCGTGCTCCTCGCTGAGGCGCGTGACGTGCAGGCCGTCGTGGCCGAGCACCCAGCCGTGCGTCTGGCGCGCTTCGGCGGACGCGAGCCGGTCGTTCGTCAGCACCTTCGAGCCGGCGTCGATCACCGCACGGTCCTCGGTCGGTCGTGCGACGACGGTCGAGACGACGAACGCAGCCACGTCGTCCCAGGCCGCCGAGCCCTGCGCGACCTGGCTCGCGTCGTTGAAGACGTACGTGCCGGGCCGCACCTCGGTGATCCCGGCATGGTGGAGCGCGTGGCGAAAGCCGCCCGTGGAGCCCGCCGAGACGATGGGCAGGTCGATCCCGTGCGAGCGAATCGCGTCGGCGGTCTCCACGAGCGCGTCGAACGCGGCGTGCGCCGCCTGCTCCTGGTCGGGCGCGCTGTAGATCTGGCCCTCGTGCGTGAACACACCGACGAGCTCGAGGCTCGGCATCCGTTGCAGCTCGAGCGCGAGCGCGACGGCCGGCTGCCCCGGTGCCACGCCGGTGCGGTGGAGGCCCGTGTCGAGCTCGATCACGACGCGGAGCTTGCGGGCGGCGTCGGCGAGCGCGCGCGCCGTGTCGAGCGAGTCGACGGCGACGGACACGTCGCCGGCCAACGCGCGCAATCGCTCGGCCTTCTTCGCGCCGACGAGCGGATAGCCGACGAAGAGGTCGTCGACCCCTGCAGCGGCGAAGATCTCGGCCTCGCCGAGCTTCGCGACCTGGAGCCCGACCGCACCCGCGTCGATCTGCATGCGCGCGATCTCGATCATCTTGTGCGTCTTCGCGTGCGGCCGGAGGCGAATGCCCGCGTCGCGCGCCCGCGCCGCAGCGCGCCCGATGTTCGCGCGCACGCGGTCGAGGTCGATGACGACGTCGGGGGTCTCGTCGATCGCGTCGAGGTCGAGCATCAGGTCATTCGTAACTGAAAGGATGCGTCTGTGCGCGATGCGATCGACCCCTCGACGGGCGGAGCCCCGTTCTCGGGCGCGATCGTCTCGCCGAGGGCCGCTTCGTCTTCGTCGCCGGGCAAGGGCCGCTGCGGGACGACACGTATGTCGAGGGCACGATCGACGCTCGCCGAGCCGGTGTCCATCGGCCGTACTGGCCCCGAGAGCCAGATCCCTCGCCATCCACGGCGACCTAGGCAACAATCCGCACGTGGCAGGTGTGGCAGTTCCACGGTTACGGGCCTTGTATCTCGCCGGCGCCTGCGTTCTCGCGGTCGTGTATGCGTTCTGGCTCGGCCTGCAGACGCGGCCGCCGGTGCTGCTCGCCGTCGTGGTGTCTGCGATCGCGATCACGATCGTCGCGTGCCGGCAGAACCTGATCGACAAGACCACGGCCTGCCTGTTCGTCGGCGGCTTCGCGCTGTTCGAGATCGGCGACCTCACGGCGTACGTGACCTATTTGAGAGGTATGCCTGCGAGTCGGATACCCAGCCTTCAGGATGCGTTCTACTTCGCCGGCTACCCGTTCTTCATCGCGGCGATCACGCGGCTGTACGCGCGGGAACGGCGTGATGCACTTGCGGCGATTCTCTTCTCGGTCACGCTGGCCGTCGCGACCGGATTTGTCTTCTGGGCCACCGTGTTCTCGCAGTTCGAAGGCAAGAGCGTGTCGTCGACGCTCCTGGCCGGGGCGTATCCGGTGCTCGACCTCGTGCTCGTGCTCGGTGCCGCGCAGGCCCTCGTGGCGACGCGGCTCGATCGGCGTGTGGCGCT
>CAZDEX010000239.1:0-3564 GCA_964504405.1 uncultured Gaiellales bacterium
GACGAGTTCGCGCCGCCGCTGATCGAGTCGCGCTCGAAGAACTACCTGACGATGGCCCTCGAGGAGACCGCCGAGGGCAAGATCGTCTACGAGTACGCCAAGAACGCCAAGAAGTAGGCACGATTCCGGGATGCCCCGGATCCTCCTCGGCGTTTCGGGCGGCATCGCGGCCTACAAGGCCTGCGAGCTGACGCGCCTGCTCGTCAAGGCGGGCCACGACGTGATCCCGCTCGTCACCGCCGGCGCTCAGCGCTTCGTGACGGAGGAGACCTTTCTCGCCCTGGCCCGGCGGCCCAAGAACGAGGACGTCTACCCGCACCTGACGCGGGCGGATCTGCTCGTGGTCGCCCCGTGCACCGCGAACACGCTCGCCAAGCTCGCGCAGGGCATCGCCGACAACGTGCTGACCGAGGCAGCGCTCGCCCACCGGGGGCCCGTGCTCGTCGCCCCGGCGATGAACCCGCGCATGTGGGCGCATGCCGCGACGCGCGCGAACGTGGAGACCCTTCGCGGGCGCGGCGTCGAGCTCATCGGCCCCGACGAGGGCGAGATGGCCGAAGGCGAGTGGGGCGTGGGCCGTCTCGCCGAGCCGGAGGAGATCGCAGCACGCATCGAACAGCTTCTTGCGCCCGGCTCGCTGGCGCGGAAGCGCGTGCTCGTCACGGCGGGCGGCACCCGCGAGCCGGTGGACAGCGTGCGCTTCGTGGGCAACCGCTCGTCGGGCCGCATGGGCGTCGCGCTCGCCGAGGAGGCCCGCCGCCGCGGCGCCGAGGTCGTGCTCCTCGCCGCGAACCTGTCGGTGGAGGCGCCGTACGGTGTCGAGACGCTGCCGACGCCGACCGCCGAGTCGATGCGCGACGCAGCGCTCGCGCTCGCCGACATGGACATCGCGTTGCTCGCCGCAGCCGTCGCCGACTACCGGCCGTCCGAGGCGCTTGCCGGCAAGCGCGCGAAGGACGGGCGGGGCTGGACGCTCGAGCTGGAGCCCACAGAGGACATCGCGAAGGCGCTCGGTGAGCGGAAGCGTGACGGGCAGCTGCTCGTCGCCTTCGGCGCCGAGCACGGCGAGGAGGGACTGGCGCGCAAGCGCGCGATGCTCGAGACGAAGAATGCCGACCTCGTCGTCTTCAATGACGTCGGCCGCAGCGACATCGGGTTCGACGCGCGCGAGAACGAGGTCGTGCTCGTGACGCGCGACGGCGAGCGCACCGTGGCGAAGGCGTCGAAGCGGGCGATCGCCGCTGCGATCCTCGACGAGGTCGAAAGGCTGTTGCACGGAGTACCCCATTGATCACGCACATGGCCCTTCGCCGCGCTGGACGCCGCCATGCTGCGTCCTCGGTCGCGCCCGTAAGTCCGTTACGAACGCTCCCTGCGTCCTTGCTTGGCGACGACCATCGCACCGAATGACCGTGTGAGCGACCAACGGGGCACTCCATCGAAGCCGTCGTGATGGCCGCCGGCGAGGGGACGCGCCTGCGGCCGATCACCGAGCACTGGCCGAAGCCGGTGCTGCCGATCGACGGCAAGCCGGTCGTCGTCACGCTCGCCCACGAGCTCGCTGCCGCGGGCTGCGAACGCATCGTGGTCGTGACGGGTCATCTCGCCGAGCACGTCGAAGAGCTGCTCGCGCCGCTGCCGTACCCGATCGAGTTCGTGCGGCAGCCGCCCGGCCAGGGCTCGGCGGATGCGGTGCTGCGCGCCCACGGGAATCCGCCGTACCTCGTGCTCGCTGCCGACAACCTCTTCGCGGACGGCGACCTGGCGCGCTTCGCCCGCGAGGCGGCCGTCTTCGACGGCGCCTACGCCGAGCACGGGGAGGAGCGGGCGCCGCTGTGGTTCCTCGGGGAGCGCGTGCACCGTTTTCTCGATCCGCTGCCGGGCAAACCGCCGTACGAGCTGCAGGATGTATTCACGAAGGCCGTCGACGACGGGGCGGAGGTGTCTGCTATCCAGATAGGGCGCACCCGCGACCTCACATCGCCCGTTGACCTGGTGCGCCAGAACGTGCCGTACCTGAGGAAATGAGCGACGCCTACGACCACTTCCGCGAAGGCCAGAAGCGTCTCCGGACGGGGATGGCGGCGCAGGCGACCGTGCCGCTCGAGAAGGCCAAGCGGCTCGAGCCCGAGAAGGCCTCGATCCGCGAGGCGCTCGGCATCGCGTACTTCCGCCTCGCGCGGTGGAAGGAGGCCGAGGAGGAGTTCCGGACGATCGTCGAGGAGCTCAACCCGACCGACGACTACGCGCACTACGCGCTCGGGCGCGCGCTCGAGCAGCAAGGGCGAACCGCCGAGGCGAACGGGCACTACAAGCTCGCGAGCTCGATGAAGCCGGGCTCCGAGCAGTACTCGTCGCGCATCCTCGACCTCGAGGAGAAGGACGCGGACGCCGACTAGGCCATGCGGTCGCCGGTGACGCGGCGGATCTCGTCGACCGACGAGACGCCCGCGAGGCACAGGCGGATGCCGTCGCTGCGCAGGGTCGTCATGCCCTCTGCGACGGCGGCGGCGAAGATCTCTTCCGTCGAGGCCTCGATCAGGCGCCGGATGCGACCCTGGATCGGCATCACCTCGTAGAGCGCGACGCGGCCGCGGTAGCCCGTCCCGCCGCAGCGCACGCAGCCCGCGGCGCGGTGCAGCGTCACGCCGGTCTCGATGCCGAGCTCGTCGCATTCCGCGGAGTCCGGCGTGTAGGGCTTGCGGCACTCGACGCACAGCCGGCGCGCCAGCCGCTGCGCGACGATGCAGTTGATCGCCGTTGCGACGAGTGACGGCTCGACGCCCATGTCCTTCAGGCGCGCGATCGACGCCGCGGCGTTGTGCGTGTGCAGCGACGTGAGCACGAGATGGCCGGTCATCGCCGCCTGGATCGCGATGCGCGCCGTCTCCTCGTCGCGGATCTCGCCGACGAGCACCACGTCGGGGTCGGCGCGGAGCAGCGTGCGCAGCCCGCGCGCGAAGGTGAGCCCGGCGCGGTTGTTCACCTCAACCTGGTTGACGCCGGGGATCTGCCACTCGACCGGATCCTCGATCGTCTGCAGGACACGGCCCTCCTCGTTCAGCAGGTCGAGGCCTGCGTAGAGCGTCGTCGTCTTGCCCGAACCGGTCGGGCCGACTGCGATCACTGCGCCGTAGGGCTGGTGGAGCGACCGCACGAAGACGTCGGCCGCGGCCGGTGACATGCCGAGCGAGTCGATGCCGAGGTGACCTTGTGACCGGTGGAGGATGCGGAGCACGACCTGCTCGCCGTACGTGGTCGGCAGCACGGCGATGCGCAGGTCCATCGGCTGCTTGCCGTAGCGGATCGTGATGCGCCCATCTTGCGGCGCGCGGCGCTCCGCGATGTCGAGCCCGCCCATGATCTTCAGGCGCGAGGTGACGGCGGGCTGCATGTCCTGGGGGATCGTTCCGATCCGGCGCGTCACCCCGTCGACGCGGGCGCGCACGACGAGCTCGCTCTCCTGCGGCTCGAAGTGGATGTCGGATGCGCCGTCTTCGATCGCCGCGGAGAGGAAGTCGTTGACGAGCCGGATCGCAGGTGCGTTCGTCGCGGCGCCGTCGC
>CAZDEX010000240.1:0-3563 GCA_964504405.1 uncultured Gaiellales bacterium
GAGGAGATCGGCGAGAGCGCCGCGTCGTGCAGCTACCACCTGCGCACCCTCGCCAAGCACGGCTTCGTCGAGCACGTGCCGAGCGACGACGGGCGCGAGCGCCGCTGGCACGCGCGCGTCGCGAGCGTCGACTGGGACGCCGGAACGGACGCGAGCGACGAGTTCCGGGCGGCCGCCGCACTCGCACGCGCAGCGCTCCTCGAGCTGAGCGACGACACCGTGCGCGACTACCTCACCCACGAGCGCTCTTTCTCGAAGGCGTGGCAGGAGGCGGCGTCGTTTCTTCAGACCGCGATCCTCGTCACGCCGGGCGAGCTCGAGGAGATCGTCGAGAAGGTGCAAAAGGCGCTCGCGCCCTACCGCGCCGACATCCGCGAGCAGCCGAAGCGTGGCGCCCGCGTCGTCCATGTCAGCGTCCGGGCGGTGCCCGAACCGTGATCCCACCGATCCTCCGGCAGAACGCGAACTTCCGCCGCTACTTCATCGGCCAGACGATCTCCATGCTGGGCGACCAGATCTCGCTGATCGCCCTGCCGCTGACGGCCGTGCTCGCGCTGCACGCGAGCGCAGGGCAGATGGGCGCCCTCACGACCGCCTACCTCGTCCCCAACCTGATCTTCTCGCTGCACGCCGGCGTGTGGATCGACCGCCGCGGCCGGCGCCGCCAGACGATGCTCGTGACCGACATGGGCCGGGCGCTCCTCGTCGCAACGATCCCCGTCGCCTACGCGCTCGGCCACCTCACGTGGGCGCAGCTGTATGCCGTCGCGTTCCTGCTCGGAACGTTGAGCGTCTTCTTCTTCGTCGCGTACGGCGCCTTCTTCCAGGTGCTCGTGCCGCGCGAGGACTATGTGCAGGCGAACTCACTCGTCCACGGCAGCCGCGCGACGTCGTTCCTCGCGGGCTACAGCCTGGGCGGTGTGCTCGTGCAGATCCTGCGCGGCCCCTACGCACTTGCGCTCGACGCCGCGTCGTTCGTCTGGTCCGCGCTCTTCCTCGCGCGCATCGACGGCGAGGAGCCGCCGGGCGCGCCGCACGAGTCCGGCGGGCTGATGTCCGGCGTCCGCTGGATCCGCCACAACGCGATCATCCGCGCGGAGCTGCTCGGCGTCGCCACGCTGAACCTCTTCAACTTCATGTTCTTCGCGCTGTTCATGCTCTACGCGGTCCGCTACCTCCACATCGGCGCAGCGACGATCGGGATCGTCCTCGGCGCCGCCTCGATCGGAGCTGTGAGCGGGTCATTCGTGACCGCACGTATCTCGAGGCGGATCGGCGTCGGCCCGGCGTTCATCGCCGGCTGCTTCCTCTTCCCCGCGCCGTTGATCCTCGTGCCGGCCGCGGGAGGCCCGCACTGGCTCGTGATCGGCTTCGTGTTCCTCGCCGAATTCCTGTCCGGTGTGGGGTTGATGCTGCTCGACATCATGGCCGGAACGATCAGCGCTGCGACCGTCCCCACTGCGATGCGGTCGCGCGTCTCGGGCGCGTTCATGGTCGTCAACTACGGCGTGCGTCCCGTCGGCACGTCGGTCGGGGGCATCCTCGGCTCGACGATCGGCGTGCGCAACACCCTCTGGATCGCAACCGTGGGCGCGCTGCTCGGCCTCGCGTTCCTCTTCCCGTCGCCGATCCCGAGGCTGCAGGACGTGCCGGAGCAGGCCGATTGAACCCGCTCGAGCTCTTTCACGACTGGGTCGAAGGCCCCGAGATGGCGATCGCGACCGCGACTCCCGACGGACGGCCGTCGGTCCGCATGGTGCTGCTGAAGAGCGCGGATGACCGCGGCTTCACGTTCTACACGGGCTACGACTCGCGCAAGGGCAACGAGCTCGAGTCGAACCCACGCGCCGCACTGCTCTTCCACCGCCCGGGCATCCAGGTGCGGGTCGAGGGGCCGGTCGAACGCGTCCCGGCGGAGGAGTCCGACGCGTACTGGGCGACGAGGCCGGCGGGCTCACGGCGGAGCGCCGCCGCGTCGCAGCAGTCGCGCGAGATCGGCACGCGCGCGGAGCTCGAAGCCGCAGTCGCCGCGCAACCCGCCGAGCCGCCACGCCCCGAGCGCTGGGGCGGCTACCGCCTCGTGCCGGACACCTACGAGTTCTGGCGCCACCGCGACGACCGCCTGCACGAACGTCACCTGTTCAGGGCACGCGAAGACGGGTGGGATATTGTCATCCTCCAGCCGTGAAGCTGCTCGCCGCCGCAGCGCTCGCGCTGTCCCTCACCGGATCCGTCGCGACCGGGCCGCCGAAGGTCGGCGGGTGCCCGGTCTTCCCCGCATCCAACGCGTGGAACCAGCGCGTCGACAAGCTGCCGGTCGCGTCGAACTCATCGCAGCTGATCGCGTCGATCGGGAACAGCGGCGTGCATGCCGATTTCGGAAACGGCCTGTACGACGGCTCGTACATCGGCATCCCGTACGTGGTCGTGCACGGCAAGCAGACGCCGAAGTCTCGCGTCACGTTCGAGTACGCGGACGAGAGCGACAAGGGCCCCTACCCGATCCCGAAGAACGTGCCCATCGAGGGGTACCCCGGCCACGCAGACCAGGGCGACCGCCATGTGCTGATCGTCGATCGCGACACCTGCCGGCTCTACGAGCTGTCGGGCATGTCGAAGGTGGGCGGGCGGTGGTCGGGCTGGTCCGGCGCGATCTTCAACCTGCGCTCGAACGCGGTGCGACCCGCGGGATGGACGTCCGCGGACGCGGCCGGCCTTCCGATCCTCCCGGGCCTCGCACGCTGGGACGGGGATGCGGCGACGGGCGCGATCCGCCATGCGCTCCGCTTCACCGTCGAGCGGACGCGCCGCGCGTACGTCTACCCCGCGCGTCACTACGCGTCGAGCTCGAACGATCCCTCACTCCCGCCCATGGGGCTGCGCGTCCGGCTCAAGGCGAGCGTCGACATCTCGAAGCTCCCCCCGCAGGCGCGCATCGTCGCGCAGGCGATGAAGGCCTACGGAATGATCCTCGCCGACCACGGCTCGAACTGGTACGTGAGCGGGGCGCCCAGCCCGACGTGGTCGAACGACCAGCTACACGCGCTCGGCGGGCTGACGGGATCCGACTTCGAGGTCGTCGACACCAGCAGCCTGCATGGGTAGCCGCACCTCGAACGTCGTGCCGGCGCTGCTGCTTCGAACGGCGACCGTGCCGCCCATCGCCGTCGCGAGCTGCTTGACGATCGCAAGCCCGAGACCGCTGCCGACCGGGCGGTCCTTGCCGATCTTGTCGTAGAGATAGAACCGCTCGAACGCGCGCGGCACGTCGTCCGGCGGGATGCCCGGGCCGGTGTCGGCCACCGAGAGCGAGCCCGGCTCGACGCGCACGGTCACGCTTCCGCCCGCAGGCGTCTCCCGCAGCGCGTTCTCGACGAGGTTGGACGCGATCTGCAGCACGCGGTCGTGGTCGGCCTCGACCCACGTCTCCGTTCCTTCGGCTGCGAGAGCGACGCGAAAGTTCTCGGCAGACGCCTCATGGCGGCGAACCACTTCGCGCGCGACCTCGGCCAGGTCGACGTGCTCGGTGCGCACGGAGAACTCGCTGCGCTGCATCCGTGCGA
>CAZDEX010000241.1:0-3561 GCA_964504405.1 uncultured Gaiellales bacterium
GGGCTCTTGCCGATGAGCGGCAGCACCGCCGCCTTCACCGGCGCGAGGCGCGGATGCAGGCGCAGGACGGTGCGCGGGCGTCCCGCGACCTCTTCCTCGTCGTAGGCGTCGCACATGAACGAGAGGAACGCGCGGCCGACGCCGAGCGCGGGCTCGATCACGTACGGCGTGTAGCGCTCCTCGTGGCCGATCCACCCGAGCGTGGTGCCGGAGGCCTCGCTGTGCTGGCGGAGGTCGTAGTCGCCGCGGTTCGCGATGCCCTCGAGCTCCTGCCAGCCGATCGGGAAGAGGTATTCGAGGTCGGAGGTCGCGAGGGAGTAATGCGACAGCTCGCTCTTCTCGTGCACGCGCACGCGCAGGTGCGACTCGCGCAGACCGAGGGCGAGATGCCAGCTGCGGCGCTGCTCGATCCAGTACTCGTGCCAGTCCGAGGCGTCGGCGGGCGGGACGAAGAACTCCATCTCCATCTGCTCGAACTCGCGCACGCGAAAGAGGAAGTTGCCCGGCGTGATCTCGTTGCGGAAGCTCTTGCCGATCTGTGCGATCCCGAAGGGCGGCTTGACGCGCATCGACGATGTCACGTTCTTGAAGTTGACGAAGATGCCCTGCGCCGTCTCCGGACGGAGGTACGCGACGCTCGCGTCGTCGCGCACCGCGCCGACGTGGGTCTCGAACATCATGTTGAACTGGCGCGGCTCGGTCAGGTCGCAGTCCGGTGTCTCACCCGGGTGCTTCGACGGCTTGCGGCCGCAGCTCGCGAGCTCGAGCTGGTCTGCGCGGAACCGGAGCTTGCAGGTTCGGCAATCGACGAGCGGGTCGGAGAATCCTTCGACGTGACCGGACGCGACCCAGACCTGCGGGTTGAGGATCACGGCGGAGTCGAGCGCGACCATGTCGTCGCGTTCCTGGATCATCGAGCGCTGCCACTCGGCCTTGATGTTCTGCACGAGCAGGACGCCGTAGTGGCCGAAGTCGAACGACGAGCCGAGCCCGCCGTAGATGTCCGACGTCGGGAAGACGAATGCGCGCCGGCGCGACAGCGCGGCGATCTTCTCGATCGTGGCGGCCCCTTCGAACTGTTCCAGCATCCCCGGAACCTAGCTAGTCGTCCGGTTCTCCGTCCATGTAAGCGAGCGGCTCGATGCGCCCCATCACGCCGAGGCCGCGCCACGAGATCTTGTTCGAACGGGGGTAGAAGCACATGTCGTTGGGCTTGCGCGTCCCGTAGACGAGCATCGTCACGCCGTCGTCGCCTGCGCGGAAGGAGTGCGAGACACCCGTGCCCGGCGGTCGCGCCACGACGTGCCCGGGCCGCAGCGCGTGCTCCTCGGGCGCCGTTCCCCACTCGGCGCGCAGCGGCGACGGCGTCAGGGAGAGCGTCGCCGAGCCCTCGAGGATGACGAAGATCTCCTCCTCCTCGGAGTGGCAGTGCGGGACGGCGCCGCTCTGCCCGGGGTTGAGCCGCTCCCACGCGAAGCCCGCGAGGTCGGTGCGCTCGCGCGTCGCGAGCGGCGCCGTCACGCCCTTCTCCCCCCAGGACACGCGCTCGACGTCGTCCACGTTGACGATGTTCTCGGGGCGGGGTGCGGGCTCGCCGATCTCGAGCGGTGGCACCGTCGCCTCGATGTCCCACGGGTCGTCGTCGCGCCCCATGGCCCACGGCCAGCCGATGCGGATTGCGCGAGAGCGCGGGAGCCAGCCGAACTCGACAGGGTGGCGCGTGCCGTAGACGAGGAACTCGAGCCCGTCGGGCCCGGCGACGAAGGTGTGCTCGTAGTAGTTGGCGACTTGCATGACGCAGTCGCCCGGCCGCACCTCGTGCACGAGGCCGTCCTGCCAGACGAGGCCCGAGCCGGCGAGGACGAAGTACAGCTCCTCGGAGGCCCCGTGCGAGTGGGGCGGCGTCGACAGCCTGCCCGGCGCGACGCGCACCCGGTTGATGCCGATGCCCGCGGTTCCCGCGACGCGGCCGAGGAACTGCCACTCCGCGTCCATCTCGCCCTTCGCGCGGTGGTTCCAGTCGACGTCGTCCCAATGTGCGATCCCCATGCCCGCAATTTAGAAGAAGCTCTCGCAGAACGAAGCGCTGTGTCCCCCGGCCGCGCCTGCCGGCGCGATACTGCGTCCTCGGTCGCCCCGATAGCTCCGCTATCGAAGCTCCCTGCGTCCTTGTCTCGCACTCGGCAGTCGCGCCCAGTCGACGAGCCGTCATTCTGCGAGAGCTTCTAAGGTGCCCGCGTGAATCCCGTCGAGCTCCACATGATCTCCGACTCGACCGGCGAGACCGCCGCGCGCATCGTGCAGGCGCTCGAGGCCCAGTTCCCGGACCAGGACTTCATGGAGATCCGCCATCCCCGTGTCGAGACTGTCGCCGACCTGCAGCTCGCGGTCGAGCGCATGAAGGGACGGCCTGCGGTCGTCGTGTACACGCTCGTCGGGCCGGAGCTTCGCGACTCGATGCGCACGCTCTGCCGCAGCGCGAAGCTGCACTACTGCGACCTGCTCGGCCACCCGATCGAGGCCGTCGCGCGCGTCTCCGGTCAGGCGGCGCGGATGAAGCCGGGGGCGCGGCCGCCGCTGAACGACGCGTACTTCCGCCGCATGTCCGCGATCGAGTTCGCAGTCAAGTACGACGACGGCGTGGGCTCGGGCCTCGCGGACGCGGACATCGTGCTCGTCGGCGTCTCGCGCACCTCGAAGACGCCGCTCTCGATCTACCTCGGCTACCTCGGCTACAAGACCGCCAACGTGCCGCTCGTGAAAGGCATCGAGCCACCGCCCGAGCTCTTCACGATCGACCAGTCGAAGATCGTCGGCCTGACGATCGACGCGCAGCGCCTCTCGGAGATTCGCGGCGAGCGCATCCGCTGGATGCGCGGCAACACGAAGTACGCCGACCTCGTGGAGATCTACGACGAGCTCGAGTACGCGAAGCAGGTCCACCGGCGGCTCGGCTGCCCGGTGCTCGAGGTGAGCGAGCTCTCGATCGAGGAGATCTCCCACCGGATCATCCGCCTCGTCGAGCAGCGCGCCGCGGAGCCGAAGACGTCGTGAAGCCCAAGCCGCCCGTCCCGCTCTGGCGCTGGGGCACGTGGTACGCCGCGCTTGCCGCGGCGCTCGTCCTCTTCTACGGGCTGTTCACCCCGTTCTGGTTCGGCTTGCGCACGTTGGCCTGGATCGCCGAGTTTCGTTCAAGGCGCCGTCGCGCCGGATAGATTCCCGCGCGATGTACGTCTTCGATTTCGACGAGCCGGCGCCGGGCGGCCGCGAGCTGCTCGGCGGCAAGGGCATCGGGCTTGCCGAGATGACCCTAATGGGCGTGCCCGTGCCCGCCGGCTTCACGCTCACGACGGACGCGTGCCGCGCCTACATGGCCGCGGGAGCCCTGCCCGACGGGCTCGAGGCCGAGGTGGATGAGCACGTGCGTCGCCTGGAGGAGCGGACCGGTAAGCGGTTCGGCTCCGCGGACGACCCGCTGCTCGTGTCGGTGCGCTCCGGCGCGGCCGTCTCGATGCCGGGGATGATGGACACGATCCTCAACCTCGGCCTGAACGACGAGGC
>CAZDEX010000242.1:0-3481 GCA_964504405.1 uncultured Gaiellales bacterium
GTCGAGGCCATCCGGTCGTCGCCCGCGACGAGCGGCTCGTCGAGCCGCACGATCACGTCGAGCAAGAGATCTCCGAGCGTCGTGATGCGCACGAGTAGGATCGTCGCATGGAAGGCGCGCGTCGCGGCAGCAGGTTGCGCTCGTTCGCGATCGGCAGCGTCGTCGGCGCGGCCGGCGCGATCGCGACCGCGCGCCGCGCATCACGCCGCTCGCGCAGGCCGCGTGACTCTCCAGGCGGCCTCGCGGCGTTCGAGGACGCGCCGTGCTTCCTCGAGCTCGTGGGCGAAGAGGCGCAGCGCTATCGCGAGGGCGGAGGCGGGGGCGAGATCGTCAGCGGCCCGTCGAACGCGACGTAGCGGTCGACCATGAAGTGCGCGGATGCCGTCATCTGCATCCGCGCGAGCCGGGCTGCGCGCAGCGTGACGCGGAACCACGCGGGAATCCGCCGGTCGTAGAACGTGATGACGCCCGGCGCGACGAGGCGCGCGTTCGTCGGCCGGCGCCAGTACGGCTGCGTGACGTCGATCGGCGTCTGCGCGGATTCGACGAACGGCTCGCCCGGCCGTGCGCGATCCCAGCGCTGTGCACCGATCACGATCGCGGACGGCCCGCCCCGGATCGCGTAGGCGAGGTCGTGCGGGGCGACGGCCTCGAAGCGCGTCGTCACGACGTTCGTCGGCGAGGAGGCAAGGCGCTCGTCGAAGACGATCGTCTTCGACCCGCGGTACGCGCGCGTCGCCGCGCCCAGGAGCCGCGTCGCGTCGGGCGCCTGCGCGGGAGTCGCGAACGTCAGCGTGCGGCCGTCGACCGTCACGTGCAGCGCGCCCGACGCTGCGGCGGCGCGGTAGCACCCCGGCCCGCATCGCGTGGTCGCGTGACCGTCGACCAGCACGCGGCGCCCGTCGAGACCCGTGCCGTCCGGCCCGAGCAGCGTCACCTCCGCTGCGCCGGGTGTACGCGCGATGCCGACGGCGGTCGAGCCGACCTCGCGCGCGTCGACCACGGCGGCGCGGGGCGGAGGGCTCGGAGGCTGCTGCGTCGCGACGACTGCCGGAGCCGCAGCTGCGGCACGCGCGGCGTCGCGCCCGGGCCGCAGCTCGGTCAGCACCGCGACCGCAGCGACGATCCCTGCGAGCAGCGCGAGCTCGAGCAACGCCGACCGGCGCAGTCGCGCGAAGACTGCGATCAACACTGTTCGGTTCAGCCAACCCAGGCCGAGCAGCGGGGCGAACAGCACCGTCTTCAGGATCAGCAGCCGTCCGTACGACGTCGTCCACACCTGGTTCACGTGCGACAGCTCGGTGAGCGCGCGCAGGAGGCCCGTCACGCCGATCACCACCACTGCGACGAGCGCGGACGACGAGAAGCGGCGCACGAGCGCGAGCCGCGTCGCCTCGTCGGCTGCGCGCGGGACCACATAGACGAGCGTCACGAGGCCGCCGACCCATACGGCGGCCGCGATCAGATGCGCGAGATCCACGGGCACCGAGAGCCAGCGCGGCTGGTTGCGGTCGAGCGCGTGACCGGAGAGCGTCGGCGCGGCGAGGAGCGCCAGCGACCCCGCGGCGGCGACCGGGAGCAGCCACGCGATCGTCGGCGCGAGCGCCGCGGCGGCTCCGGCGAGGAGCGCAACGGTCACCGCCACCTTCAGGATGAGCGCGAAGCGCGTCCCGGGAGGCGCGCCGTGGAGGATCGCGCTTCCGCCGAGGAACGCTGCGAGCAGCGCGAAGAAGAGCAGGTGCGCAAGCGGCGCGTGCAGGCGGTCGCCGGCGAGGCGGCGTGAGACGAGCCAGAAGAACGCCGCTCCGCCCGCAGCGAGCAGGCCGAGGTAGTACAGCGTGCGCAGGGTGATGTCGCTCCACGTGAGCGTCGTCGACGCGCCGAGGACGGAGTGCGGCGAGGCGCCGCCCGCGCCGACCGCGAACGCGAGCACGCCCTGCTCGCGATGCCCGTCGTCGGAGACGATGCTCCAGCGCACGCTGTAGGCGCCGTCGGGCAGGCCGCCCCGGAGGTGCAGCACGAGCGCGTGGCCCGTCACCGTCGGCGTGCCGTCGAGGACAGAGGCGCCGGTGTCGTTCGCGACCGCGGCGTTGCCGGAGGCGACGCGGATCGTGTCGTCGAACTCGACGCGCACCGACCCGGGGTCGCGCGCGAGGACCGCGCCGTTCGCCGGAACGGTGCGCACGAGCGTCGCGTGCGCCCAGGCAGAGGCGGGGGCGAGAAGCGCGAGGACGCAGAGAAAGAGGACGGCGCGCTTCACCTCCGCCGAGGCTACCCGCGGAACGCCGGTGCTAGCCTTGCCGCTCTCATGCCGCTCTACGAGTACAAGTGCCCGAACGGCCATCTGTTCGAGGTCATTCACGGGATGACCGAGGACGGCCCGACCGCCTGCGAGGTCTGCGGCGCGTCGCCCGTCCAGCGCGTCCTCCATCCCGTCGCGGTGCACTACAAGGGCTCCGGCTTCTACAGCACCGACTACGGCCGTAAGAAGAAGTCGGCCGCGAAGGACGGCGCGAGCTCCGACGCATCGTCCTCGTCGGATTCGTCCTCTTCGTCTTCCTCGTCCGAGAGCTCGGGCGGCGGCGAGACGAAGAAGGCCGCCGAAGCCTGAGCGGACGACCTACTGCAGGGGGTGGCCCGTGACGCAGCCCGGGTTGAACGGCCCGGTCGGCGGCTGGGGCGCAGACTTGCCGAGGAACATCGCGAGCGTCGCCGGGTTGTCCTCGCTCGGGCCGCCGGTGCCGCCGCTGCCGAGGTCGCCGCCCAGCCGGCAGTGCACCGAGCTCGCGCCCGACGCACGGAACTTCACCCAGCCGAGCTGCACGAGCTGGCCGGCGGTCAGGTCGGTCGTGAGCGGCTTCGCGAGCGAGGCGCCGTCGAAGGGCAGCGAGATCAACGTGCCGGGCGAGGTGAACTTCGCTCCGACGGCGTCGAGCACCGCCTGCTGGCGCGCGCCGCGCGTGATGTCGTTCTCCGACGGGTCGAGCGCGTTCTCGCGGATGCGCGAGTAGATCAGCGCGCGCTGCCCGTTCATGTGCTGCATCCCCTTCGGGAAGCGCCAGCCCTGCCACTTCGCGCACTGCGCCTGCGTGGCGAACGGGCAGTCGAACCGGTTCGACCGGATCGGCTTCGGCACGTTGACGTCGATCCCGCCGAGCGCGTCGATCAGGTCCTTGAAGTCCGCGAAATCGACGACGATCACGTGGTTGATCTGAAGCCCGGTGAAGTCGTGGATCGTGCGGATCGCGAGCGCCGGCCCGCCGTTCTGGAACGCGGCGTTGACCTTCGTCGTGCCGACGCCGGGGACGGGGACCTGCAGGTCGCGGGGAATCGAGAGGTAGTACAGGCGGTGGTGCGAGGGGTCGGTGTGCAGCAGAAGGATCGAGTCCGAGTGGCGGTCGCCCTGGCGGCCGCCGACCTTCGCCGTGTCGGTGCCCATGATCAGGATCGTCGTGGGATGCGAGAGCAGGAGGCCGCCCTG
>CAZDEX010000243.1:0-2159 GCA_964504405.1 uncultured Gaiellales bacterium
GCGAGATCGAGGACGAGTTCGACCTGCCGGACGAGACCGTCGAGCGCATCGACGACGAGACGATCCGCATCGACGGCACGTTCCCGATCGACGACTTCAACGACCAGTTCCGCGTCGACCTGCCGCACGAGGACTACCACACGGTCGCGGGCTTCGTCTTCGGCGAGCTCGGCCGCGCAGCATTGCCTGGAGACGAGGTGACGTGGGAAGGGCTCACCTTCCACGTCGAGTCCGTCGAGGGCCAGCGCATCGAGAAGCTGCGCGTCACGTTCCAGCCGTGGCACCAGCCCGACGAGCACCGGCAGGACGAAGCGGCCGACGCGTTGTAGGCTCGTCGCATGTCGATCGAGCAGCTGCGCGCGAACGTCGCTGCGACGCCGCCTGCGCCGGCCGAGATGCGCCCGTATCTCGAGAAGGTGCGTGAGCGCGCATACGAGGTCACCGACGCCGACGTGCGGTCGCTCACGGACGCCGGCTTCTCGGAGGACGAGATCTTCGAGCAGACGGTCGCCGTCGCGGTCACCGAGGGGCTGCGGCGGCTCGACGCCGCGGAGCGGGTGATCGGATGAGGTTGCAGGTGCTCGAGGGGCCGCACGCGCCGCCCGAGGCGCTCGGCGTGATCAAGACACTGATGTACCGGCCCGAGAAGTTCGGCATGCCCTTCTCGAACCATCTCGACGTCGTGATGCGCGGCCCGTCCGACTGGAGCGCGGGCGAGCGGGAGCTCTTCGCCGGGTTCGCGTCGGCGCTCAACCAGTGCGTGTTCTGACTGAGCTCCCACGGCGCGGTCGCGTCGTACGCGCTCGGTGAGGACGTCTGGAACGCCGTGCGCGACGACTGGCGCACGGCGCCCGTCAGTGAGGGGCTTCGCGCCACGCTCGGGTTCATCGAGAAGCAGACGCTCCGCCCGGACGAGCTGACGGAGGCGGACGCCGAGGCGGTCTACGCGGCCGGCGTGTCCAAGCAGGCGCTGCGCGACGCCGCGACGGTCGCGGCGATGTTCAACATGATCGTGCGCCTCGCCGACGCGTTCGACTGGGCGATCCCGGAGTGGGATCGCCTGATGCAGCGCGCCCCCGCGATGCTCGAGGGCGGGTATGCGATGGGCGCCGTCGAAGCGCGCGCCGGAACCTGAACCCCTGAACCTGGTTCGCGCAGCGAACCAGGTTCAAGAGTTTCGCCCCTCAGCCCCAGCTCTGCTCGGTCATGGGGCGGAAGGCCGTCTCCAGGATGCGGAAGTGGCGCGGGCGTTCGAGCACGAACACGCACACCTCGGCGACGTCCTCCGCCCTCATCATCCCCGGCAGCGCGTCCGGCGTACGTCCCCGGCCCTCGTCGAGCGCGAAGTCGGTCGCGACGCCGCCCGGGCAGACGTTCGTGCAGCGGATGCCCTGCTCCCGCAGCTCGTGGTCCATCGCGGCGGTGAAGCCGACCTGGCCGAACTTCGATCCGCAGTACACCGCCTCGTACGGGAGCCCGCGACGCCCTGCCTCCGAGGCGAGCGTGAGCACGTCGCCCTCGCGACCCTGCATGTGCGGCAGGGCGGCGCGCACGGCGTACACCGTCCCCTTGAAGTTGACGTCGATCATCTCGTCGAGGTGCTCGACGGAGAGGTCGAGGAACGGGCCGTACGCGCCCACGCCGGCGTTCGGGACGACGATGTCGATCCCGCCGAAGCGCTCGGCAGTCGCGTCGCAGATCGAGACGAGGTCGTCGAGCCTGCGCACGTCGCACGGCTGCGCGACCACGCCTTCGAGCCCGAGATCGTCGCCGCTGCGCGAAGCGAGCCCCAGGTTGACGCCGCGCTCGTGCAGCATGCGCGCGAGGGCGGCGCCGATCCCGCGGCTCGCGCCGGTGATCACTGCGGTCTTCCCTTCAAGGGTCATGTGGTTCCCTCCAGCGGTCGTAGGGTGGGGTAGAGCTGCGTGAAGCGGGCGTACGCGGCTTCGTAGTCCCAGACGGGCTCGACGCGGTCGCGCACGTGCACGCAGCGCGACGCGGCCTCCTGTGCGCTTGCAAAGGTGCCTGCGCGCACGCCTGCGAGGAGCGCGGCGCCGAACGCGGAGCCCTCCTCGGAGACCATGCGCTCGAGCGGGATGCCAAGCGCCGACGCCACGATCTGCAGCCACAGCTCGCTGCGCGCGCCGCCGCCCGAAACA
>CAZDEX010000243.1:2169-3443 GCA_964504405.1 uncultured Gaiellales bacterium
CCGACCGCCAGAGTGCACCGCGGTCATGCCGCAGCGACAGGCCGGTGAACGCACCGCGCGCGTCGGGGTCGGCATGCGGCGTGCGCTCGCCCGCGAGGTACGGCGCGAAGAGCAGTCCCTCCGCGCCGAGCGACCACCGGGCCGCTTCCTCGTCGAGCACGCGGAAGTCCTCGTGGAGCGCGCCGGCGAGCCACGCAGCCGACCCTGCGGCGCTGAGCATCACGCCCATCGCGTGCCACGTGTCGGGCACCGCGTGACAGAACACGTGCACGCGCGCCTGCGCGTCTGGCTTGTACCCGGGGAGCGCGGCGAACACGACGCCCGACGTGCCGAGGACCACCGACACGGCGCCCGGCTCGACGATCCCGACGCCGAGCGCGGCGGCCGCCTGGTCGCCCGCGCCGCCGATCGAAGTCGACTCGTGCGCTTCGGGCAGCCATTCGAGGGGGATCTCGAGCGCGGCGCACACCTCGGTCGACCAGCGGCGGTGCGCGACATCGAAGAGGAGCGTTCCCGAGGCGTCGGCGGCGTCGATCGCGCGCTCGCCGGTCAGCCGGAACCGGACGTAGTCCTTCGGCAGGAGCACGTGCCTGATCTGCGCGTAGACCTCGGGCTCGTGCGCGCGAAGCCACAGGAGCTTCGGTGCGGTGAACCCGGGCAGCGCGCGGTTGCCCGTGAGCTCGATCAGGCGGTCGAGCCCGACGCGCGCCTCCATCTCCGCGCACTCGGCGCCCGTGCGCTGGTCGTTCCACAGGATCGCGGGGCGCAGAACACGGTCGTCGGCGCCGAGCACGACAAGGCCGTGCATCTGCCCGGAGAAGCCGACCGGCCCCTCCGGCAGCTGCGCGAGCACCGACTGTGCGGCGCGCCACCAGTCCTCCGGGTCCTGCTCGGCCCAGTTCGGATGCGGCGTCGAGAGCGGGTAGCCCGCATCGGCGCTTGCCAGCACCTCGCCGTCCTGCGACACCGCGATCCCCTTGACGCCGGACGTCCCGACGTCGAGACCGATGAGAACGCTCAAGCCCCGAGGGCCGCGTACACGAGCTCGTAGGCGCGGACGGCGTCCTTCGCCTGCTGTGCCTCGCGGAGGGCCGCTTCGTCGATCTTCGCGGCGACGCCGTCGATGAAGCGCCACTGCAGCACCGAGCGCTTGACGGCGCCGACGGCGTCCTCGGTGTAGGGATAGAGGTCGAAGCCGAGCCGCTCGCCGTTCGCGCCGTAGTTCGCGCGGCGCAGCTCGAGCGCGAGCTCCAGCGTCTCCATGAACGCGGTCG
>CAZDEX010000244.1:0-3431 GCA_964504405.1 uncultured Gaiellales bacterium
ACGCTCAGCCCGAGCGTGACGACGAGGGCCGCGCGGCCGAGATCCGCCATCAGCCGCTACGCCGGCTTCGCCGAGGTGTACTTCGACGGGCACTTGGTGAGGATGTTCGACCCCGCCACGCGCCCGTGGGCGTAGCTCCCGCTGACGACGACGTTGCGGCCTTCCTTGAAGAGCGGCGGCGGATTGTCGCCGCGGTAGACCACCGGGACGATCCCGCTCTTGCCGTCGATGTTCCTCAGCCCGAAGCGGAGGCCCTGCGGCGAATGCGAATCGCCGGCGAGCGGCCCGACCACGACACCGACGACCGCGAGCTTGCCGCTGTGATGCGCGAGCTGGCTCGGCGTGAGGGTGGGCGTCGACGTCCCGCGCAGGGCCGTGTAGAGCAGGAACACGGCGAGCACAGCGGCAACGGACAGGGCGACGATCAGCCGCGCAGGACTGCGCGTGGGCACGCCCCTAGGTTAGCTGCGCGCCTACGCGTCGGCTTCGACAGGCAGCTTCCGCGCGGGCACGCGATAGCCGTGATCGGCACAAAGTGCGCCGGGCGAATCCTCGGTGAGCGCGTCGCAGTAGCCCTTGCCGTACGCCGCGCGCATGAACGCGGCCACGACGTCGAGCGACCACTCGGTGATGCCTGCCGCCTCCCGCCAGAGATCGGCGAGGCGCAGGTCGATGTCGAGCTCCAGGAGATCGATCCGGGAGGGGCGCTGGGACATGCGCCAAAGGGTAGGAACGGCGTCGGACGGACTACGCGGCCCCGGTCGAGCAGGGCCAAGGGCCGCTCGAGGATGTCCATCGGCAGGCCCTTCACCCCCGTGCTCCGGAGCCGCTCGGCGAGCGCCTCGAAATCGGTGTCGCCGGTGTCGACGACCACTACCGCCGGCGCGAGCTCGTCGTAGAGCTGCTTCGCGGTCTTCGGGTCGCCCGCGAGGAGCACCTCGAAGGCGTCTCTGCCGAGGAGATCGCGGAGCACCGCGGCCACGCCGAGCTTGCTCTCCGCGACGAGCACTCGCAGCCGCCTGCCTCCGAAGGAGTCGCCGCGGGCGATGCGCTCGCGCAGGAGGCGATGCGCCTCCCCCGGCCGGCGGCCGGCGCCGACCTCGTCCCGCACGAAGCGGAGCTGATCGACCTGGTCGCGGGAGTAGACGCGCTGCCCGGCCGGCGAGCGGTCGGGGACCATGAGCGCGTAGCGCGTCTCCCAAGTGCGGATCGTCGCCGCCGACAGGTCGAGCATGCGCGAGACCGCTCCGATGCTGAAGATCGGCTCGGCCCGGTCACGCTGCAGACCGCGATACTCCGTCAATGCCCCGCCGACTCCACTTCGGCCCTGCGCGCGTCCCGTCCCGTGAATCCCCGGAGGCCGCGATCGACGCGCTGCTCGCCCGCGGCATGTCCGCGTGCGAGATCGACTTCGAGGGCCGCTTCTGGATGGACTACGAGTTCGCCGAGCGCTTCGGTCATCTCGCGCGAGAGCATGACATTGCACTGTCGGTGCATGCGCCGATTGCGGGATTCATGGGCCACGCGGAACGCGGAAAGAAGTTGAACATGGCCGTCGGCATGCTCGACCACTCGGCAGGGATTGCGAAGTCCGCAGGCGCGGAGGTCGTCGTCTTCCATCCCGGCTTCCTGCTCGGCCGCACGCGGGAGGACGCGATCGACGCCGTCGTCGAGCAGCTCGGCGAGCTGCGCGAGCGGCTCGAAGCCAAGGACCGCGCGGTGCCGTTCGGAATCGAGGTGATGGGACGCGTGCGCGAGCTCGGCTCGCTCGAGGACGTGTGCGAGATCGCTTCGCGACTCGATTGGGTTCGCCCGGTGATCGACTTCGCGCACATGCACGCCACGACCGACGGCGCGATGAGCGACGTCGGCGCCATGTCCGCCGCACTCGAGCAGGCGGACGCGGTGATCGAGGACGGCGCGCCGTTCCACATCCACTTCTCCGACATCCAGTTCGCAAACCGGAACGAGACCAAGCACCTGCCCTACGGCGAGGGCACCTTGCGCGCCGAGCCGCTGCGCGACGCGCTCGCACGGTTCGAGCGGCCCGCGACCGTGATCTCGGAGTCGCCGACTGCCGACTCGACCGACACGATCAAGGCGATCCTCGGCGCGTAGATAGTCTCGGGCCCATGCTGGACCCGAAGGTCTTCAAGGCGTACGACGTGCGCGGGCTCTACGGCTCCGAGCTGGACGAGGAAGGCGCGTACGCGATCGGGCGCGCCTACGTCGAGCAATTCGAGCCGACGCGGATCGCGGTCGGCCGTGACATGCGCTTGTCGTCGCCGACGATGGCGAAGGCCGCGATCGAGGGCGCGGCGGACGCCGGCGCCGAGGTGCTCGACGTCGGGCTCGTCGGGACAGAGATGGTCTATTTCGTGGTCGGCGAGCTCGGTCTCGACGGCGGGATCATGGTCACCGCCTCGCACAACCCGAAGGAGTACACCGGCATGAAGATCGTGCGCCGCGGCGCACTGCCGGTCGGCGGCGACTCGGGGCTCCTGGACGTGCGCGATCGAGCCGTGGCCCGGCAATGGCGCAACACCGTGCGCGGCGACGTGCGCACGGAGGACATCTGGGCGGGCTTCGTCGACCGCGCGCTCTCGTTCATCGACGTCGGCGCGCTGAAGCCATTGCGTGTGGTGATCGACGCGGCGAACGGCATGGCGGGCGTGATGCTCCCCCCGGTGCTCGAGCGCCTGCCGATGCTCGAGGTCGTTCGCTGCTACTTCGAGCCCGACGGTTCCTTCCCGAACCACGAACCGAACCCGCTGCTGCCGGAGAACCGGGAGTTCATCATCCGCAAGACCACCGAGGAGTGCGCCGACTTCGGCGTCGCATTCGACGGTGACGCAGATCGCTGCTTCTTCGTCGACGACACGGGCGATTTCGTTCCGGGCGACTTCACGACCGCGTTGTTCTCCGAGCTGATCCTGGGCCGTGAGCCCGGCGGGAAGATCATCTACGACGTCCGCGCGTCGTGGGCGGTGCCGGAGGCGATCATCGCCGCAGGCGGCGTGCCGCTCGTCAACCGTGTCGGCCATGCGTTCATCAAGCAGCGCATGCGCGAGGAGGACGCCGTGTTCGGCGGCGAGGTCTCGGCCCACTACTACTTCCGCGACTTCTCGCAGGCCGACTCGGGCACGGTGCCGTTCCTGCTCATGTGCGAGCTCGTCTCTCGGAGCGGCAAGCTGAGCGACGCGTTGGGAACGCTGCGCGAGCGCTACTTCATCACCGGCGAGATCAACACGCCGGTCGCCGATGTGCCGGCGAAGCTCCGGGAGCTCGAAGAGCGCTTCGGCCCCGAAGGCCGCGTCTCGCATCTCGACGGCCTGTCGGTCGAAGCCGACGACTGGCACTTCAACGTGCGCCCCTCGAACACGGAGCCGCTCCTCCGCCTGAACCTCGAAGCGCGCTCGCAGCAGCTGATG
>CAZDEX010000245.1:0-3423 GCA_964504405.1 uncultured Gaiellales bacterium
ATCGCCCACCAGCTCGTCGTCCCGACATTGATCCACGTCACGACGATCGCGAGCAGCATCCCCGCCGCGCCGATCTGGTTCCCGCGCCGGGCGTGCGCCGGGCTCGAGAGGAACCGCAACGCGAGGATGAAGGTCACGATCGTGACCAGGTAGAGAAGGTTCGTGAGGTTCTGGCTCATTCGGCTTTCGGCGGCTCGCGCTTCTTGAACATCTCGAGCATGCGGTCGGTGACGACGAAGCCGCCGACGACGTTCGCAGACGCGAGCACGACGGCCGCGAAGCCGACGATCCACGTGAAGACGCTCTTGTCCGGCTGGCCGAGCACGATCATCGCCCCGACGATCACGATCCCGTGGATCGCATTCGTGCCGGACATCAGCGGCGTGTGCAGCAGCGCCGGCACCTTCGAGATCACCTCGAAGCCGAGGAAGATCGCGAGCACGAGGATCGTGATCTCGAAGACGAGGAGCGTGTTGTGGTTCATGCAGCGACCTCCCTGCGCGTGACGCATGTTCCGCTGACGATCTCGTCGTCCCAGTCGAGTGCGACCTCGCCGTCGCGCACGAGCAAGCCGACGAGCGACGCGACGTTGCGCGAGAGCAGCTGGCTCGCGTGTGTCGGCATCGTGGACGGAAGGTTGGTCGTGCCGACGATCGTCACGCCGTCGACGACGATGTCGCGCCCGGGCTCGGTGAGCTCCGAGTTGCCGCCGCTCTCCGCCGCCAGGTCGACGATCACCGAGCCGGGGCGCATCGCGCGCACCGCCTCGGCCGTCACGAGCTTCGGCGCGGGGCGTCCCGGGATCGCGGCGGTCGTGATCACCGCGTCGAATCCGGGGATGCGCACCTGCAACTCGGCCTGTTGCGCCACCTGCTGCTCCGGCGTCAGTTCGCGCGCGTAGCCGCCCTCGGTCTCCTCGCCGTGGATCCCGAGGTCGAGGAACGTCGCGCCGAGCGACTCCACCTGCTCGCGCACGGCCGGGCGCACGTCGAACGACGAGACGACGGCGCCGAGACGGCGTGCGGTCGCGATCGCCTGCAGTCCCGCGACTCCCGCGCCGAGAACGAGCACCTTCGCGGGCGGGATCGTCCCGGCCGCGGTCATCAGCATCGGAAAGAAGCGGGGGAGACGGTCGGCGGCAAGGAGCGCCGCCTTGTAGCCGGCGACCGTCGCCTGCGACGAGAGCGCGTCCATCGGCTGCGCGCGCGTGATGCGCGGGACCGACTCGAGCGCGAACGCGTGCACGCCGGCCGCGCCCAGCCGTTCGACGCCGGCCGGGTCGGTCAGCGGCTGGAGGAACGCGACGAGCACCTGGCCGCCGCGCAGGCGCGCCGCTTCTTCCGCGCTCGGGGCTGCCACCTTGGCGACGACCTCCGCGCTCCACGGGTCGCCGATCGTCGCGCCGGCCTCGCGGTAGGCGTCGTCCCCGAACCCCGCTGCCTCACCCGCGCCCGACTCAACGATCACGTCGACTCCGTCGCCCAGACGTCCCACCGTCTCGGGGACGAGGGCGACCCGACGCTCGCCGGGGGCGGTCTCCTTTGGCACACCGAGGCGCATCCGGGGGCCGACGCTATCGCATCGCGCAGTCCCTAGACTGCTCCGCTCGTGACGAACCTGCTCCTCTCGTACGGCCTGGTCATCCTCTTCGTCGTCATCGCGGGGGAATCGGCCGGCATCCCGCTCCCAGGCGAGACAGCGCTCGTCGCCGCGGCGATCCTGACGAAGGAGCATCGCTTCACCATCGCGGAGGTGATCGTCGTCGCCGCAGTCGCGGCAATCATCGGCGACAACATCGGCTACTGGGCTGGCCGCTCGGGAGGTCGCCGCCTGCTGCAGAAGTGGGGGCCGATCCGTCGCTACACGGACCGTGCGCTTCCGCCGGCGGAGCGCTTCTTCGAGAAGCACGGCGGAAAGACCGTGTTCATCGCGCGGTTCGTCGCCGTGCTGCGCGTGAGCGCGGCGTGGCTCGCCGGGATCACCCATATGACGTGGTGGCGCTTCTTCCTGTGGAACGCGGCCGGCGGGATCGTGTGGGCGACCGGCATCGGGCTGCTCGCCTACTACCTCGGCCGTCCGGCGGCGGATGCCGTCGCGCGGTACGGCTTCTACGGCATCGCGGCGGCGGTCGTCGTCGGCGCGCTCGTATTTGGTGCGCTCCACCTCTGGCACAAGCGCATGAAGAAATGAGACTCACCGGTGCGCTCGTGGTGGCAGGCCTGCTGTTCGCACTGCCTGCGCCCGCAGCGCCCGCAGTCCCGCCGCTCTCGCATGTCGTGGTCGTCGTCTTCGAGAACCACGAGCGCGGAGACGTGCTCGGCTCGGGCCACGCGCCGACGTTCGACTCGCTCGCGTCGCGCTACGTGAACCTGACGAACTACCACGCGATCACTCATCCGAGCCTGCCGAACTACCTCACGCTGGTCTCGGGGTCGACCCAGGGGATCACGGACGACTGCACCGACTGCACGGCGCGCGGCATGTCGATCGGGACGCTGTTGTCCCGCGCGGGCAAGTCGTGGGCCGCGTATGCCGAGGGGTATCCGTCGTCGGGGAGCTTTGCGAAGAAGCACGAGCCGTTCCTGTACTTCGCAGGCCAGGCGGCGCATGTGAAGCCGCTGACCGCGCTCCGACCGAGGGCGCTTCCGGCGTTCGCGTTCGTCTCGCCCGATCTCTGCCACGACATGCACGACTGCTCGGTTGCGACGGGCGACGCGTGGCTCGCCCGGTTCGTCCCGCCCCTCCTGCGCGTACCGCGCACCGCTGTCTTCGTGCTCTTCGACGAAGGCTCGAGCGACGCGGGCGGCGGCGGCCGCACCGCGGCGATCGTTGCGGGGACCGCGGTCCGTCGCGTCGTGAGCGCGCAGCCGGCGACCCATTACGTCGTCTTGCGCACGATCGAGGACGCGCTCGGCCTGCCCCACCTCGGCGCCTCGGCCCGTGCCCGGCCGCTCGCAGGGATCTGGCGGTAGAGGCGGAACGAATGAGGCCGATGGGGTCGGCGATGAAGTTGACGCAGACGCTCGTGCTGCGCGATCCGGAGGGTGCGGGGCACGCGGCACGGGTGACCGAGCTCGCGCTGCGCATCGCCGCGGCGCTCGGCGTGAGCGAGCGTCGCATCGACGCGATCAGGAGCGGCGGCCCACTGCACGACATCGGCAAGCTCGAGCTCGATTGCGCGATCCTCGACAAGCCCGGTGCGCTCGACCCCGACGAGCTCGAAGAGATTCGCGCGCACCCGGAGCTCGGAGCCCGGATGCTGCAGGAAATCCGCTCGATGCGCGCAGCCCTCGGGTGCGTGCTGCACCACCACGAGCGCTGGGACGGGACCGGCTACCCGTACGGGCTCGGTGGGCACGAGATCCCGCTCGAGGCGCGGATCCTCGCGGTCGCCGACGCGTACGACGCGATGACCTCCGATCG
>CAZDEX010000246.1:0-3420 GCA_964504405.1 uncultured Gaiellales bacterium
TATGCGACGTTCATGCCGAAGCCGCTGTTCGGCGAGAACGGCTCGGGCATGCACACCCACATGTCGCTCTTCAAGGACGGCCGCAACCAGTTCTTCGATAGGGGCGACGGGTACAACCTCTCGCCGACCGGCAAGGCCTTCATCGCCGGCCTCCTGAGGCACGCACGCGAGCTGTCGGCCGTGTTCGCACAGTGGGTCAACTCGTACAAGCGGCTCGTCCCGGGCTTCGAGGCGCCGGTGTACGTCGCGTGGTCGCAGCGCAACCGCTCGGCGCTCATCCGCATCCCGCTCTACAAGCCGGGCTCCGAGCAGGCGACCCGCGCCGAGATCCGCTGTCCCGACCCGGCGTGCAACCCCTACTTGACCTTTGCGGCGCTGCTCCACGCGGGCCTCGAGGGGATCGAGAAGGGCTACGAGCTCGAGCCGCCGATGGAGAGGAACCTCTACCACCTCTCGCAGGAGGAGCGGAAGGAGCAGGGGATCGTCTCGCTCCCGGAGACGCTCGGCGAGGCGATCGACGAGTTCGCCACATCCGACCTGATGCGGCGCGCCTTCGGCGACCACATCTTCGACAACTACGTGAAGCTGAAGCGGCGCGAGTGGGACGACTACCGCGTCCAGCTCACGCAGTGGGAGCTCGACCGGTACCTCTCGACCCTCTAGAAAACGGGCCCCACCGGGAGTAGGCTCGAGTTTCCCAGCGCGACTCTGACCCGGTCGCGCTGCAGGCGGCAAAGGATCGCGGGGCGTCTTCGGGCGCCCTGTGGTCTACGCGGCCTCGGCCTAGAGGAAGGTGCGGATCATCTCGCGGTCGACCCGGAGGCCGATCACGCGGGTGCCGTCGTCGATCTGCTCGATCGACTCGGCCGGAACGATCCGGCGGCGGCGGGCGAGCCAGCCGGAGCGCACGGACAGCGCGTCGGGCGTCTCGGGGCTCGTGCCGTACATCGGGCACTCGACCGTCCCGACCACGCGCCCCTTCGCGTCTGCGACGAGGAACCCGGCGGTGCGGCGAAGGTCGATGGCGAGAGCGCTCATTGGTCTGAACCTATTCCCGGCATGAGAAGAAAATCCCCCTCGTCCGGTAAAGCTTCTGTTAGTCCCATTTCCCGGACATCGCGAGCCACGCGACGGCGAGAAGGGCCAGATACAGGGACGAGAGACCGAGCAGGATTCTTCCGGCGAGCGGCTTGGAGCTTCGTTTCCACCAGTACGCGACCCCCGCCGAGGCGATCAGGACGAGGAGGCCGGCGTCCGCGACCCCGAACCCGATGCCGAGCCAGCCCGGGTCGTTCTTCCCCGTCCAGCCCTCCTTCGAGTAGATCCACTGGGCGCCGAGGCGCATCACGACGTAGCTCGGGATGCCGACCACGGCGAGCGCCGCCCAGGCGGCGCGGCGGAGCACCGGCGCGTCGGGGCGCTTCCAGCCGGCGATCGTGACGATCTCGACCGCGAGCACGGCGCCGACGAGCGCCATCGCGCCGAAGACGTGGAGGAAGAGCGGCAGGAACGGGCGGCTGAACGCGATCACGAGCCCGGCTTCCAGATCATCAGGAGGAGGATCAGCACGGTCGCGAGGCCGGCGAGCCACGACATCGCGTTGCCCTTGGGGTCGCGGAGGAGTGCGCGCAGCTCGTCGGTGGAAGTGTCGCCTGCGGCCGCGAGCCGCTCGGCGAGCTCACGCGCGCGCTCCTGGTGGCGCCCGCCGATGCCGCCGAGCGCGTTCGAGATCACCCAGAGGACGAGCGAGATCCAGATCCAGGCTGCGCGGATCGAGTAGCCCCGCTCGTGCCACAGCCAGATGCCGAAGAGGAGGGTCCCCGCCGTGCCGATCCCGATCACCGGCAGCGTGAACCGGATCAGCCGCAGCAGATATGCCGTCTCGCTCGGACGCTCGGCGCGCAGCGACAGGCCGTTGAGGATGCCCGCGGCCACGGAGCCGCCGACGAAGAAGAACGCGGCCGTGACGTGCAGCATCAGGAGCCACTGGGCCGTGGTCACGAGGCGAGCGTACGCTTCCCGGCGGATGGATACGAGCGAACGCCACCTGCGCTTGCTGACGGAGACGATCGAGGCGGTGAACTCCACGCTCGACCTCCAAGAGGTGCTCTCGCTCGTCGCAACGAAGGTTCCCGACGCGCTGCACACCGATGCGTGTTTCGTCTACCTCTACGACGAGCGGGCCGACGAGCTCGTGCTGCGCGCGACACATGGGACGCCGATCGACGAGATGTCGCGCCGCCCGCGCATGCGGCCCGGCGAGGGCATCACCGGGTCCGCGGCGGCGGCGCGCGCGCCGGTGATGCTCGAGTCGAACGCGCACCTCGACCCGCGCTTCAAGAACTTCCCGAACCTTCCCGAGGACGAGTACCAGTCGATCCTCGCCGTCCCGATCACGACGCGCGACGGGACGCTCGAAGGGGCGCTGAACGTGAGGACGCGCGAGCCGCGCTCGTTCGGCGACGACGAGGTCGACCTCCTGCTCGCGATCGCCGCGCAGGTCGCCCAGTCGATCGAGCACGCGAAGCTCTACTCGGAGGCGCAGCGCCGCGTGCACGAGCTCGAGGCGCTCGCGCGCATCTCGGAGGCGGTCTCGGACTCGCTCTACCTCGAGGAATCGCTCGAAGCGATCGTCAAGACCACGATGGACGCGCTCGGAGCGACCGGCGCCGCCCTCGTGCTCGACGACGGCCACATCGCCTGGCCGGAGGGCGTCGCGTCGACGCACGCGCTGCGCCAGCCGTTGCGGTGGCGCGGCAGGGAGATCGGCGAGCTCGTCGCCGACCGCGAGACGCCCTTCACCGACATCGATCGGGAGTTGCTCGCGTCGATCGCGACGCACGCGGCGGTCGCGCTCGAGCACGGGCGGGCCGTGATGCGCGGCGTCCTTGCGCAAGAGATCCACCACCGCGTCAAGAACAACCTGCAGACGGTGGCGTCGCTCCTGCGGCTGCAGGCGCGCTCCGCCGACACGGTCGACCCGCGCGAGGCGCTCGAGCATTCGGTCAACCGCATCCTCGCGATCGCGGCGGTGCACGAGCTGCTCACCGAGCGCCGCGACGAGGACGTCGACCTCGCCGACCTGCTGGAGCGGCTGCGCGCGATGCTCGTGCAGGGAGTCGGCGGCGACAAGGACGTGACGTCGAAGCTCGAACCGGTGTCACTGCCCGGCGCGCGCGCGACCGCGCTCGCGCTCGTGTTCGCGGAGCTCTTGCAGAACGCGCTCGAGCACGGCGGCGACTCCGTGCGCGTCGAGCTCGGCCGGCGTGACGCCGACGTCGTGCTGGCGATCGCAGACGACGGCGGCGGCGTCGGCGAAGGCGTCGCGAACGGCACCGGCCTCTCCATCGTGCGCGCGCTCGTCCGCGACGAGCTCCGCGGCACGCTCGAGCTGCAGTCCGCGGGCGGCACGCGCGCCGA
>CAZDEX010000247.1:0-3409 GCA_964504405.1 uncultured Gaiellales bacterium
GAAGGTGCCGTCGTCGGAGAAGATCTCGATGTCGTACAGCCCGTCCCACCCTGCGGCGTCGAGCGCCGCGAGGATGCGCGGGATCTCGGCCGGGCCGTCACCCGGCAGTGCGCGGTCGGCCCATCCGCGCGTGGGCGTGCGCACATCGCACACGTGCACGCCCGTGAACCGATCGATCTCGTTCGCGATGTCGTCGTAGAGCGTCGGCGTGTTCCAGAGGTGCCAGACGTCGAACTGGATGCCGACCGCGGGCGAGTCGCCGGCGTCCCGGATCAGCTCGACCGCTTCCGGAATCGTGTGCACGACCGACCACAGGTCGCCGCCTTCGCGCTGGTACGGCTCGAGACCGATCCGCACGCCGAGCCGCTCCGCCTCCGCGGCGATCGTGCGCAGTCCCTCGACTGCGACGTCGCGGTCGCCCGTGCCGGTGAGCAGCACGAGCCCGCTGGGGCGAAACGGCGCGAGCCGCTCCATCGAGCGGCAGTAGGCGTCGATCCGCTCCGCCGGATCCTCCGGCCCGCCGAGCAGGGGCAGCGGCAGGATCGACGGCACGGCCGGCACGGCCGCAGCGGAGTCGAGGCCGCTCGCCTCGAACTGCTCCAGGCTCTCCGCGTCGCCGCCGTCGGGCAGCTTGAGCTCCCAGATGCCGATTCCGTCGAGGCCTGCGGCGGCATAGTCCCTCAGGTCGTCGGCGAAGCTCGACCGCAGGGTCGTGATCTGGGACACGGAGAGCCGGGGCGCCACTCCGCGAATCCTCTCACGGCGTTTGACATCTGATCAAGGGCATGGGACGGTCCGTGTCACATGTCACAGGCAGGCAACCCCCAGGCCGGGCACTCAGCAGCACCAGACCAGATGCGCCACCGGACGATGGCGGAGTACGCCCTCGAGCAGCTCCGGGAGTCGATCATCCTCGGCGAATTGCCCGCGGGCACGCCGCTCCGGCTCGACGATCTCGCCCGCTCGCTCGGGATGAGCATCTCCCCGATCCGCGAGGCGGTGCGGCAGCTCGAGGCCCTCGGGCTCGCCAAGCACGTCCCGCACCAGGGCGCGAAGGTGCTCGATTTCGACATCGACGAGCTGCGCGACCTGTTCCACGTGCGGCTCGCGCTCGAGTCGCTCGCGCTGCGGCGCGCGGCCGAGCGGTTCACCGACGAGGACGCCGACACCGCGCGCCGCAACCTCGAGCGCTTCGACGCGGTGCGCGAGGCGGGCGACGTGCGCGGGACGTTGCGCGCGCACACCGACTTTCACTTCGCGCTCTACGAGGCGTCTCGGTCGGACTGGCTCGTGGCGCTGATCCGCCCGGCGTGGGTCCGGTCGGAGCGCTTCCGGCCGGCGCTGCTCACGTCGACCGGCGAGCTGCAGAAGCGCCATCGCGCGTTCGACGAGCAACTGCTCGCCGCCTGCCTCGACCACGATCCGCAGGCGGCGGCCGACGCGCTGTACGAGCACCTCGAGCTCGCGAGCGTGATCTTCGAGCGCGAGCTCGGGGGGCGCGGCATCTTCGACGACTAGCTCACGTCTTTGCGAGCCAACGGTCGCCGGCGCGCACGCGGCGCTCGAGCTCGTCGATCGTCGCCTCCGACACCTTGCGGACGCCGGAGAGCCGGTTCAGCTCGGCGTTGACCTGACCGTGCGTCAGCCGCGTGCGGCGCACGAGCTCGCGCGCGACGGTCGCGTTCTCTTCACGCAGGCGGAGCTTCTCCTCCTTGCGCGTCAGGGTCGCAGTGCCGCCCGGCGCGTCAGCGCCTGCGAGTGGCGGCGGCGGCGCGAGCATCAGCTCGAACTCCTCCCCCGCTCCGTCGTCGTCGTCGAACGGCTCGTCGTGATGGAGCGGCTCGTGGACGTCGGTCGCAACGGCGGAGAGCGCCGCGAAGAGCGACATCTGCTCGTCGTCTGGCGCATCGGCCACGCGCTCGTCGTCGACGGTCACCTCGCGGTCGTCGCGCCGCAGCGAGTGTCGCCGCTGCTCGGCGACGGCGGCTGCGTGCCGCCGCAGCCGCGGATCGTCGGGGATGAAGAGCCACGAGCGCTGCCGCGGGACGCCACGCGTCCACCGCACGAGTCGGCCGACCGCCTGGCGGAAGAAGAGCTCTGTCGTCGTGGTGGTGGCGAACACACCGACGCGCAAGCGCGGGATGTCGACGCCCTCCGAGACCATGCGCACCGCGACGAGCCAGCGCTCCGAGCCGGCGGCGAACGCCGCGATCCCGGCAGAGGCCTGGGGGTCGTCGCTCGTCACGATGCGCGCCGCGACGCCGAAGCGCGTGTGGAGCAGCGACGCGATCCCGCGCGCGTGCTCCTGGTCGGTCGCGATCACGAGCCCGCCCGCGTCGGGCTGCTCACGTCGCACCTCGGTCAGCCGGTCGTTCGCGGCGCGCAGCACCGTGAGGAGCCACTCGCCGTCGAGCGAGAGCGCGGTGCGCAGCCGCTGGCTCGCGCGGTCGCGGTCGAGGCGGTCGTCGAACGTCGCGGAGTGGATCGAGCCGTCCGGCGCCTGCCATTCCATCTGGCCGTTCGTGCTCGGGAAGTACACCGGGCGGACGACGCGGCGGTCGCGCAGCGCGTCGCCGTAGCTGTACTCGTAGTCGGGCACGGCCTCGTCGCCCTCGTACGCGACGAACGGGATCGCGCGCGTGTCGGAGCGGAACGGCGTGCCCGAGAGCGCGAGCCGCCGGCTCGCGCCGCCGAAGGCCTCCTGGATCGCCGCTCCCCACGCGCGCTCGTCGGCCGCGTGGTGCAGCTCGTCGAAGACGACGAACGCGTCGCGCGACGCGCGCCGCCGCACCGACGCGCTCGTCGCGACCTGCTGGTACGAGGTGACGATCCCGTGCATGTCGCCCGGCAGCCTCCCGTCGGCCGACGACCACGACGGGTCGAGATGCAGCGAGAACGCGGCCGCCGCGCGCGCCCACTGCACCTTCAGGTGCGCGGTCGGTGCGACGACGATCAGGCGCCGCGGCCGGATCGCGAGCTCGTGCCGCGCCGCTGTGAGCGCGAACGTCGTCTTGCCGGCGCCGGGGGTGGCGACGGCCAGGAAATCGGGCTTCGGGGCCTCGACGAAGCGGTCGAGGGCGGCCTTCTGCCACGGTCTGAGCCGAACGATACGAGTCATCTGGGCGGTCCGGGCCGGAGCCCGGGCGCGGGACGTTACCCACCGGACCTGTCGGCCCTGAACCGGTGTCTGACACCTCTTCGAAGCTCAGGCCCGCTGGTTCCACGGGTGTCAGACACCCAGTCGCGGGCCGACGTCTAACTACGCAATGGTGTCTGACACCTCTTCGAAGCTAGGGGCCGCTGGTTCCACGGGTGTCAGACACCCAGTCGCGGGCCGACGTCTAGCTACGCAATGGTGTCTGACACCTCTTCGAAGCTCAGGCCCGCTGGTTCCACGGGTGTCAGACAC
>CAZDEX010000248.1:0-3409 GCA_964504405.1 uncultured Gaiellales bacterium
GCGCGATGCCGTTCCTGTTCGCCTCGCTCGCGATGCAGGCGGTCAGGCGCGTCGGCGGCGAGGTCGTGCAGGAGGTACGCCGCCAGTTCCGCGAGCCCCCGGGGATCATGGAAGGCACGGAGCGCCCCGACTACAGCCGCGCGGTGAGCATCGTCACCGGTTCGGCGATCAAGTCGATGCTCGCGCCGGCGATCATCCCGATCGCGGTCCCGATCATCGTCGGGATCATCAGCGTGCGGGCGCTCGGCGGCCTGCTGATCGGCACGATCGTCACCGGCCTCTTCCTCGCGATCGCGATGACCTCGGGCGGCGGCGCCTGGGACAACGCGAAGAAGTCGATCGAGGACGGCGCCTACGGCGGCAAGGGCTCCGAGGCGCATGCCGCGTCGGTCACGGGCGACACCGTCGGCGATCCGTACAAGGACACCGCCGGCCCCGCGATCAACCCGATGATCAAGATCGCCAACATCGTCGCGATCCTGATCATCCCGCTGCTCGTCTCGATCCACAGCTAGCGGCTCTGAACGAAACCTGAGCGCCGCGCGGGGCACCAGCCCCGCGCGGCGTAGCCTGGCGCAATGACGACTGCGACGAGGCCCATGCTTCATCTCTCGCTGGTGCTCGGCGCGGCGCTGACCGGGCGCGCGGGAGGGAGGCTCGGCCGCGTGGCCGACCTCGTGATCCGGCTCGGCGGCGACGGCTATCCGCCGGTCACCGGCGTGCTCGCGAGCGTCGCGGGCCGCGAGGTGTTCGTGGCAGGCGACGTCGTCGCCGACCTCGGGCACGACCGCGTGACGCTCTCGACCGACCGCCTCGACCTGCGCCCCTTCGAACGCCGCCCGCAGGAGGTGCTCCTGCGGAAGGACGTCCTCGATCGCCAGCTGATCGACGTCGATGGCGCGAGGCTGCGGCGCGCGAACGACATCGAGCTCGCGCGACTCGACGGCTGGTGGCGGGTGGTCGGTGTCGACGTGGGGCCGCGCGGCATCGTCCGTCGGATCCTGCCGCGCAGGTTCGCGACCCAGGTCGGAGAGGATCCCGTGCTCGACTGGGCGGACGTCGAGCCCTTCACCGGCCACGTGCCGACCGTGCGCCTGCGCGCCCCGCACCCGAAGCTTGTTCGGCTCCACGCCGCGGAGCTGGCGAACCTCGTCGAGGCCGCCGGGCATTCCGAGGGTGCCGAGATCCTCGCCGCCGTCCACGCGGATCCGGAGCTGGAGGCCGATCTCTTCGAGGAGCTCGACTCGTCGTGGGCGCGCGAGCTCCTCGAGGACCGGGACGATGCGGATATCGCAGCCATCCTCGGGCGCATGGAGACCGACGACGCCGTCGACGCGCTGCTCGAGCTCGACGAGGAGACGCGGCCGCGCATCGTCGCGCTCCTGCCGGCAACACAGCGGCGACGCGTGGAGATGCTGCTCGGCTTCGGGCCTGCGACCGCCGGCGGCCTGATGAGCCCCGACTTCGTCTGTGTGTACGGCCAGGCGACGGCGCGGGAGGCGCTCGACCGCCTGCGGCTCTCCCAGGCGCCGCCGGAGACGCTCGAGACGGTCTTCGTGATGGGCACGTCGCGGCGCGTGCAGGGCGCGATCGCGCTCGCGGATCTCGTCCGGGCGGATCCGGGCGAGATGCTCATGGACATCGCGCCGATCCCGCGCGTGGTGCAGCTCGACGCCGGCCTCGAAGAGATCGCGCGGCTGATGACGGACTACGACCTCACCGTGCTCGGCGTCGTCGACGCCGAGCAGCGGCTGCAAGGTGTCGTGACCGTCGACGACGTGCTCGAGCTCGTCGTGCCGCGCGGCTGGCGCCGTCACTTCTCCCTGGGCGACGACTAGTGCGGCGGGCGGCACTCCTGTTTCGCAGCCGGCGCGGCCGCTTGTTTGCGGTGCTCGCCGTTCTCGGGCCCGGGCTGATCGCGGCGAACGCGGGCAACGACGCGGGCGGGATCGCGACGTATTCCGAAGTCGGAGCGCGCTACGGCTACGACCTGATCTGGATGATGGTGGTGATCACCGTCTCGCTCGTCGTCGTGCAGGAGATGGCGGCGCGGATGGGCATCGTCACCGGCAAGGGGCTCGCCGATCTCATCCGCGAGGAGTACGGCGTCCGCTGGTCGCTGTTCGCGACGGCGTCGGTGCTCGTGGCAAACCTCGGCATCTGCATCTCCGAGTTCGTCGGCATCGGCGCGGCGCTCGGGCTTGCGCACGTGCCGGTGCAGATCTCGGTGCCGGTCGGCGCGGTCGCCGTCTGGCTGCTGCTCATTCGCGGCACGTACAAGTTCGCCGAGCGCGTCTTCGTCGCGATGACGATCCCGTTCTTCGCGTATCCCGTCGCTGCGATCCTGGCGCATCCCCGTTGGGGCCATGTCGGGCGCGCGATCATCGTGCCGCACATTCAGACGACCCCGGGATACATCCTGCTCTTCGTCGCGACGGCGGGGACGACGATCACCCCGTTCATGCAGCTCTACCTGCAATCCGCCGTCGTCGAGCGCGGCCTCGGGCCGGAGGACCTGAACCGCGAGCGCGTCGAGGTGATCTCGGGCTCCATCTTCGCGAACGTCGTCGCGACCTTCATCATCATCGCGACCGCCGCGACGCTCTTCGTCCACGGCCATCGGACCGTGAGCTCCGCGGCCGACGCGGCGAAGGCGCTCGCACCGTTCGCTGGGCGCTTCGCGGAGGTGCTCTTCGCGGTCGGCCTCCTCGGTGCGAGCCTCCTCGCCGCTGCGGTTCTCCCCGTGACCGCCGCCTACGTGATCTCGGAGACGTTCGGGTTCGAGAAGGGCATCTCGCGCACACCGCGCGAGGCGCCGGTGTTCGTCGGCGTGGTCACCTCCCTCGTCGTGATCGGGGCGGTCGTGGCGATCATCCCCGGCATCCCGGTCTTCGGCCTGCTCGTCGGCGTGCAGGCCGTGAACGGCCTCCTGCTCCCGATCACGCTGTTCTTCGTATGGCGTCTCTCGGCCAACCGCGAGCTGATGGGCGAGCATCGCAACGGCGGGACCTTCAACGTGCTCGCGGGCGCGACCGTCCTCGCGACGTCGGCGCTGTCGCTGATCCTGCTCGCCGTCACCTTCGCGTCGCTTTAGAGCTACCGTCTTCTCATGCGCACCGGTTTTGCGCTGCGGTTCGTCGGGTCGGCTGCGGCGGTCGCGATTGCGAGCCTCGGCGTCTGGGCGCTCGAACAGTTCGCGCCGCCGCTCAGCCTCGGCGTGATCTACGTCTTCGCAGTCCTCCCGGTCGCGATCGCGTGGGGGCTCGCGTGGTCGCTTCCGGTCGCTGTCGGGAGCATGCTCACCTACAACTGGTTCTTCCTACCGCCGGTGCACAGCTTCAGGCTGGTGGACTCCGAGAACTGGTTCGCTCTCCTCACGTACTCGGTCACCGCCGTCGTCGCGCCGCTG
>CAZDEX010000249.1:0-3392 GCA_964504405.1 uncultured Gaiellales bacterium
GTGATGGGGCCCGACGGCGCGGTCAACATCATCTTCCGCAACGAGCTCGCGAAGGCCGACGATCCGGAGTCGAGGCGCGCGGAGCTGATCGCCGAGTACCGCGAGCGGTTCGCGAACCCGTACACCGCCGCGGAGCGCGGCTACGTCGACGACGTGATCGAGCCGCGGCGCACCCGCCCGGTGCTGATCGACGCGCTACGCACCGCGATCACCAAGCGCGAGCCGACGCCGAAGCGCAAGCACGGGAACATCCCGCTGTAAGACTGTCCGCCGCGAAGCGGCGGTCGGAAAGGTGTCTGACACCTCTTTCCAAGTGTCAGACACCGCGGACGCCCGAAGCTGCGAACAGGTGTCTGACACGAAAACCAGTGTCAGACACCCCCGGTGAACCCGGCCGCGGCTATTGGTTCCAAACGCCGACTCGCCGCCGGTCAGCGCGACGTCAGCTTCGCGATCTTCACGAGCACGCCGTCCGTGCACGCCACGCCGACGCGGTCGCCGAGGTGGAAGTCGCCAAGGCGGGGGCTCGACGGCCCGAGCGTGCAGCTGACGTCGCCGTGCTCGGCGTTGTGCACGGTCAGCGCCGTGTCGGACAGCGCGGTCAGGACGCCCGCGGCCGTGACGGTGTTCGTCGGTGCGGGCTTGGGGTCGCCGCCGGGGACGAGCGCGAGCTTCACGAGCACGCCGTTCACACAGGCGACCCGGACGTGCACGCCGACCTTCGCCCCTGCGGTCGACGGCGAGTCGGCGGTGATGGTGCAGGTGAGGTCGCGGTTGCCGTCGTGGAGCGAGATCGACGTGTCGCTCAGCGCGGTCACGACACCGCCGAAGCTCACCGGTTCGCCGTCGCCGCCTCCGGCCTTCGCGAGGTGACGGATCTTCGCGAGGAGGAGCTTTTCGCGCCCGTGCAGGCACACGGCCTGAACCCGGTCGCCTGCCGCGTAGCCGTCGAGTGAGGGCGACTTCGCGCCGAGGACGCAGGTCGTCGTCGCGCCCTGCGCGTCCTGGATCGTCACCGCGGTCGCCGAAAGCGACGCAATCGTCCCCTTCAGCATGACGCCGTTCTCCGCAGCTGCGGGCAGTGCCACCGCAAGGGTGGCTGCGAGCGCTGCGAGGATCGTGAGGCCGCGGGTCACGTGGCTCACTCTCACCCACTGCGGGCGATCGTTCGTCCCCCAACGTGGGGGTTCGACTCAGGATCCCTCGTTCGAGGCCGGTCGGGTCGTGCCTACTGGTTCCACTTGTCGGCCGTCTTCTTGCCGTGGCCGCTGTTCTTCGCGCGTGGGTCGAGCTCGTCCGGCGGCCGCTTCGTCGAGCGCATCTGCTGCTCGGGCACGACGGGCGGGCGGATCTCCTTCTCGGGATGGCGCCGCTGGTCTCTGTTCATGCCCCGGGACCTTCCGGGCCCGGAGACCGCTAAACGCCGACGGGCGCCGCGACGCCGATCGCGGCGAGGAACGCATGCACGACGTCGGGATCGAACTGCGTGCCGGCGCACCGCTCCATCTCGGCGACGGCCTCGTCGACGCTGAGCGCGGGACGGTAGAGACGGTCCGACGTCATCGCGTCGAACGCGTCGGCCACGAAGATCATGCGCGCGCCGAGGGGGATGCGGTCGCCGACGAGCCCGTCGGGGTAGCCGGCGCCGTCCCACCGCTCGTGGTGGTGGAGGACCCAGTCCGCGATCGGGTCGACGCCGAGGCTCTCGAGCATCCGGTACCCGATCTGCGGGTGCCGCTCGAGCACGAGGCGCTCCGCCTCGGTCAGGCTCGCCGGCTTGCGCAGGATCTCCTCCGGGATCGCGAGCTTGCCGAGGTCGTGCAGGCTGCCCGCGAGCCGCGTGAGCTCGACCTCGTCGGCGGTCAGCCCGAGCTGCTCCGCGAGCTGCGCCGAGAGGCTCGCGACGCGATCGGAGTGGCTGCCGGTGTACGCGTCGCGCGAGTCGACCGCGCGCGCGAGCGACGCGGCTGCGCGGAAGCGCGCCACACGATCGACGCCGCTCGCGACGCGGCGGAACTCGGAGAGCTCAGCGACGTCGGCGCGGGCGAGCCGGACCTGGTTCTTGCCGTGTTCCTTCGCCCAGTAGAGCGCGCCGTCGGCGAGGCGGATGACCGCGTCCCGCTCGCGGCCGTGCTGCGGGAAGGTCGCGACGCCTGCGCTGACGGTGATCGCGCCTGCCTTCCCGAGCTCGGTGTCGCTGATGCGCTGCACGATCGACTGTGCTGTTTCGAGCGCAGAGGTCTCGTCCATGCCGCTGAGGAGCACCGCGAACTCGTCGCCGCCGAGGCGGAACGACTCGCCGCCCTGCCGCAGCCGGGCCGCGACCTGTGAGAGCACGCGGTCGCCGGCCGGATGGCCGAACTGGTCGTTCACGCGCTTGAAGTCGTCGATGTCGAGGAAGCAGAGCGACACGAGACCGCCGGTCTCCTCGGCGCGCGCGAGCTCGCGCTGCAGCCGCTCGTGGAAGTGCCGATGGTTGCCGAGCCCGGTCAGCGGGTCGGTGAGCGCAAGCCTGATCGCGTTCAGTGCCTTGTGCGTCGAGCGCTGGTAGAGCGAGATCGCGACGAGCGGGCCGGCGAGCGCCGCGAAGAGGTACGGCGTGCGCTCCCACAGGACGACGAGCATCAACGCCGTCGAGCCCATGAGCGTGAACGGCACGATCGTCCAGCGGACGTTCGAGCGGATCAGCTTGAAGTAGCCGAACTCGGAGCCGGAGGCCGCGATCGCGGCCGTGACGAGGACGATGTTGACCGTGTAGAGCGTGGCGGCCATCGCCAGGACCTTGAGCGCGATCATCGGGGCGTCCATCCCGTGCAGGTAGCGGAGGATCAGCCCGGCGACGGCGCCGACGATCCCGAAGACGCCGGCGTTGAAGATCGCCCGGATCGGGGGGCGGGTCCGCCAGACGATCGCGACGATCGTCGGAGCGACGACGCACACGACGGTCGCCGGCGCCCAGCCGAAGAGCACCAGGGCGGCGACGGTGAACACGAACCCGAGCGAGACGCCGTTCGCATCCGCGCCTTCCACGGGCACGGGGAACCGCTCCGCCAAGGTCGACGCGATCAGAAATGCGGCGACCCCGGCGATCGTGGTGGCGGAGCCGGGATCTCGCGCAAAAACGATCGTGGCCGCTACGAACGCGGCCACGCCGACCAGGGAGACGGGGGCGACTACCGCGAGAAGCCTCGCGGGGGGTAGCGCCCTTCCGCCCATCTCAGCCTGTTACCAGGTGAAGTTGACGAAGACCCAGGTGAAGTTGCTCACGATCGCCGAGAGGGCGACGAGCACGATCACCAGGATGAGCGCCGTATACGTCCGGTGCCACTGAAGCATGGGGGGGATCCTCCGAATCAAGTGCCGCATTGGGGAAGATTCTCTAGCCTGGCCCT
>CAZDEX010000250.1:0-3386 GCA_964504405.1 uncultured Gaiellales bacterium
AGTTCGGCGACGTCGTCTGCTTCCTCGCCTCCGACCGGGCCGCGTACGTGGCCGGCACGACGCTGCTCGTCGACGGCGGGATCTCGCGAAGCCTCCTGTGAAGATCGTCACGCCAGGCCGGCTCTTCGCAGCCGGCATCGTGCTGCTCGCGGTCTTCCTGGGCCTGCTGACGCTGCAGTCGGACGAATACATCTTCCTGCCCGACAAGGCGCACCCCGTGGCTCCGCTCGTGACGGTGCAGGGCGGCCACGATCCGACCAAAGGCGGCATCTATTTCGTCGACGTCGTCGTGCGCAAGGCGACCCTCCTCGAGGAGCTGCTCGGCGGCTTGCACCAGGGCGCCGACCTCTACCCCGCGAGCGCGATCAACCCACCGGGTGTCGGCGACAAGCAGCGGCGCGCGATCGACGTGCAGGACATGCGGCTGTCGCAGGAAGTCGCTGCCGCCGTCGCGTTGAAGGCGGCAGGCATGAAGGTCGATCTGCGTCCGGTCGGCGTGCGCGTCATCACCGTCGAGCTGCATGCCCCGGCGACCGGCAAGCTCGAGCCGGACGACGTGATCGTCGCGGTCGACGGGCACCGCGTGCGCGACCCGCACCAGCTCGTGACGGTGATGAAGGCCCACCGCATCGGCGACACGGTTGCCTTCACGATCCGTCGCGGGAACCAGACGTTCGTCAAGCGCCTGCGCACCGTCTCCTCGCACGAGCCGGCCCCACGCCCGATCATCGGGATCCTCCCGGAGACCGCCTACGACATCCACCTGCCGATCCCCGTTCGGATCGACGCGGGCAACGTCGGCGGTCCGTCGGCGGGCGTCGCGTTCGCGCTCGACGTCCTCGAGGAACTCGGCAAGAACATCGCCCACGGGAACAAGATCGCCGCGACCGGCGAGATCAACCCGGACGGCTCGATCGGCCCGATCGGCGGGATCAAACAAAAAACGATCGGCGCGCGCGAAGCGCATGTGGACGCATTCCTCGTGCCTGGGGACAACGCGCCCGAGGCGCGCAAGTACGCAGACGGCCTGCGCATCATCTCTGTGGAGACGTTTCCACAGGCGTTGCGCGCCCTGGCGACACTGCCGCCGAAGGCGTAGGAAACGTCACGTTTCGGCATGTTGGAAGTTGCCGGAAAATGCACGTTTTCCGTTTAGACAAGCCCTTTTGCGGCGTCCGGGCGCGCCGTACGATGCCGTCCGCATCACCGCCCAGCGACCGCCAAGAGGACTCCGATGACCCGACCACACGCTCCGACCTGCGACGATTGCTACTTCCGCCGCCACGGCCTCTGCGCGATGGCCCCGGAGCGTCCCTGTCCCACTTTCCGCGCCGCCACGCGCACGCTGCAGCCGCCGCGCCAGCCGCGCCTCGTGCCGCTCTCGGTTTCAGCCGCCGCCGTCGCGTAAAGGACGCGAGGCGTGTCCGCACCGACTCCCACTCCGGCGGCGAAGCCCGAGCGGCGCCACCGCCGGACGTTCCAGCCGGGGCTCTGGACCCGTCTCATCCCGCTCGGGGTGCTCGCGGCCTACGTGGTCGCGTTCGTCGCGCTGAACACGCGCAAGTCGAAGGTCGACTTCGTGTTCGCGTCGAGCCACATCTCGACGATCTTCCTCATCCTGCTGCCGCTCGCGATCGGCGTGCTCGCCGGCGTGCTGACGTCGCAGCTATACCGGCACAGCAAGCGCCGCCGCTAGCCGCGAGACGCCCTCGGCGATCTCGTCGACGGAGACGAAGCTGTACGCGAGGCGAAGCGTGTTGGGCGCGCCGCCGAAGTCGGTGCCCTGCACGAACGTGACGCCGTTCTCCTCGGCGCGCGTCAGCAGCTCGGACGCGTCCACGCCCTCGTCGAGCTGCGCCCAGAGGAAGTAGCCGCCGTCCGGCCGCGTGACGCGTACGCCCGGCAGGTCGCGGTCGAGCGCCTCGAGCATCGCGTCGCGGCGCGCGCCGAGCAGCGAGCGCACGCGCTCGAGGTTCGGCTGGAAGAGGCCGCGGCTGACGAACTCGTGCACCGTCGCCTGCCCGAGCAGGACCGGCGTGATGTACGTCGACGTGGCCGTGAGCTCGATCTCCTTCTCGAGCGACTCCGGGAAGACGAACCAGCCGACGCGCAGTCCGGGCGCGATCGTCTTCGAGAAGGACGAGCTGTACACGGTCTCGCCGCCGGACAGCTCGAAGAGCGACGGGAGCGGCTCACCGTCGAAACGCACGAGGCCGTAGGGGTCGTCCTCGAGCACGAGCACGTCGTGCTCCCGCGCGAGCTCGACGACACGGCGCCGGCGCTCGAGGCTCAGCGAGCGGCCGCTCGGGTTCTGGAAGGTCGGGATCAGATAGAGGAAGGCGGGCTTGTCACGGTCCTGGAGCGCCTCCTCGAGCGCATCGGGGTCGAGGCCGTCGTCGTCCTGGTCGATCGCGACGACGTTCGCCCCGAGCTCGCGGAGGATCTTCAGCGGCCGGTCGTAGGTGGGGCGCTCGACGAGCACGCGCTTGCCCGGCGCGAGGCGCTGCGCGAGGAAGACGAAGCCCTGCAGCGAGCCGTTCGTGATGAACACGCGGCCCTGGTCGACCCCGTGCCGCTCTGCGATCCACTCACGCAGGGGCGCGTAGCCCGGCGACGGGCCGTACGAGAGGATCGTCTTCCCGTCGCGCTCGAGCGCGGCGCGCGCGCAATCCGCCAGCTCGTGCTCGGGCAGGCACTCCGGCGCCGGGACGCCGCGCGCGAACGAGATCGTCGCCATGGGGCGAGGCTAGCTGTTCAGGCCGTCGGGAGGTCGACCACGAAGCGCGCGCCCGTCGGCTGGCCGCGCTCGTACCGCAGGTCGCCGCGGTGCGCGCGCGCATACGCGCGGGCGATCGCGAGGCCGAGCCCCGTGCCCGCGACGCGGTCGCGCGCGACGCCCGCGCGCGTGAAGCGCTCGAAGAGCGTCTCCTCGATCTCGTGCGCCACGCCCGGGCCCGAGTCCTCGACCGAGATGTGCACGCCGCCGTTCTCGACGACGGCGATCACCTGCACCGGTGCCTTGCCGTAACGGAGGGCGTTCGTCACGAGGTTGGTGACGATGTGGTCGAGGATCGACGGGTCGACGTTCGCCTCCCCCGTCCCGTCGACCTGGACGCTGACGTCGGCTGCACGCGAGCCCGCGGCGATCTGCACGACGTCGTGGAGGCGCCGGCGAAGATCGAAGTGCTGCGGTCGCACCTCGACGGCCTCCGCATCGAGACGCGAGAGATCGAGCAGCTGCTCCACGAGCGACGCCATGCGCGCCGTCTGCTGCTCGAGCGCGACGCGCAGCTCGTCCTGCTGGTCCTCGTCCAACCGGTCACCGAGGTGGTTCAGCGTCTGCACGAAGCCGTGAATCGTCGTCACCGGCGTGCGCAGCTCGTGCG
>CAZDEX010000251.1:0-3376 GCA_964504405.1 uncultured Gaiellales bacterium
CGCCGTGGCGCACGGTCGAGACGTGGTTTCGCTGCCGCAGGGAATTCCGAACGTCGGGCCTTTGCCCCCGCGCCCGGTGCGGCAGGGGGACGCGCTGACCCTGCTGCATGCGGGCTCGGTGGGTAGCTGGTCGGGAGATCTTCGTCCCCTCGCCCGCGCTGCCCTTCGCCTCGCACGGGGCGGCCGGCCGGTGCGCATCGTCCTCCTCGGCGACGTGTGGGATTGGCCGGCCGAGCTCGTGTCTGCGCGCGAGGCCGGGCTGCTCGAGACGAGGCCGCGAGTCTCACGGCACGAGGCGTTGCGGGCGATCCGGTCCGCCGACGTCGCCTTGCTCGTCCGCAGCCGCCCGGGCCGAATCTGGGTGACGACGAAGCTTTGGGACTACCTCGCCGCGCGGGTCCCGATCCTCGCGCTGGTCGATCCCGCGAGCGACGCCGCCGGGATCATCGGCGAGCTCCGAGCCGGCTCGGTCGTCCCCTACGACGACGAGAAAGCGATTGAGGCCGAGCTCGGTGCGTTGCACGAGCGACGTGCGGCGGGCACGCTCGACGTGGACCTCGACGAGCAGCGCGCTGCGTCGTACGGTGTCGACGCGATCAGTGCTCGGTTCGCCGCGCTGCTCGAGGAGGTCACGTGAGCGCCCTTCATCGTGTGCTCGGCTCCGCCGCGCTGACCCGGGCGACGCGCGCGTTCTACCGCATGCCGGGGTACGCCGCGGTAGTTCGCCGCGCGCGGCGTCGGGTGGTGGCGCGTTCGACCGGCATGGTCGTCTCACGTTCGGGCTATCCGGTCTGGCTCGACGAGGACACGTACGACTTCGTCGTCCCCTATCTGCGCGAGGTCTACGAGCCCGAGCTGAGCCGTTTCGTCACGGGGCTGCTGAGACCCGGCGACGTGTTCGTGGATGTAGGCGCGAACATCGGGCACTTCTCGTTCGTGGCCTCACCGGTGGTCGGGGATGGCGGGGAGGTCATCGCGATCGAGCCCGATCCACTCGCCTTCCACGCCCTGCAGCGCAACATCGGCGCAGGTGGGTACCGGAATATCCGAGCGGTCAATGCAGCCGTCGCCGCCGAAGAGGGGAGCGTCACGCTCTACCGATCCGCGTTCGGGGGTGGGATGAACAGTCTCATCAGCTCCCCGGAGAGCGCAGGTCGTGAGCCTGTCGAGGTGCGTGCGGCGCCGCTCGATGCGCTCGTTCAAGGAGGGGCCCGAGGTATCAAGATCGACGTCGAGGGCGCTGAAGCAATTGTGCTTGCAGGCATGGAGGAGGTCATCGCTCGGAGCCCAGAGGCGTGGGTGCTCGTCGAATGGCGACCGTGGTTCCTCGCCCAATGGGCGGATGGCGATGCCTCGTCGCCGCTGCCGGCGCTTCGTCGGTTGGGCCTTCGACCGTACGTGATCGACGCCGATCACGAGCTGCGCCTCCAGAGGGTCTCGGAGACAGGAGCCGAGTACACGCAGACCCGCAATTACAACGTTCTCGGCGTTCGTGCGGATAGTGAAGTGGAGCGCCTGGCGCTCGAGCTCACTCAGTCGTAGAGCGCGATCGTCGCGTCGATCATCCGCGCTGCGGAAAAGCGGTCGTGTGCGCGCTTCTTCGCCTCTTCGGCAAGCGCCTCGGACTCGCGGGGGTTGTCGAGCACCCACAAGATCCCGTCGGCGAGGGAGCGAGCGTCTCCCGGCTCGATCCGAGTGCCCGTCTCCCCGGGGACGACCGTCTCGATCATTCCCCCGACGGGCGTCGCAACGACGGGCACGCCGGCTGCCTGTGCTTCGAGGACGGCAACACAGAGCCCCTCGTAGAGCGAAGGCATGGCGAACACGTCGAACTGCGCCAGCAACTCGGGGACGTCCGAGCGCGCGCCGAGGAGCCGAATCGTGCCGTCGAGGCCGGCGGCGCGGATCGCCGCCTCGAGCTCTTCGCGGAGCTCTCCCTCGCCCGCGATCTCGAACCGGAAATGCGGATAGCGCTCGAGCACGATCGGCGCCGCCTCGATGATCCGGCGGTGGTCTTTCTGGGGCGCCAGGCGGCCGATCGTGCCGATCACTCCGGCGGGGGTGCGCGGGCGATCGAAGCGAGCAAGGTCGATTCCGAGCGCGATCACATGCGAACGCAGCGTGCGGCCGTCCGCCCTCATATCCGACTCCGAGGTATAGATCGTCTCCGGGCGAGTCCGCCAAGCCGCAGCAAGCATCAGTCGACCGATCGGATTGTCTTGGCGCGGGAACTCGGGCGTGTGATGAGTGACGAGCGTTCGTGGGGCGTGCGCAAGTCGAGCGGCAAGCATTCCGGGAGGCCAGACGTCGGTGACATGCACGACGCGCGGGTGCAGGGCGCGCAGTGTGCGAGCAAGCCGGAGGGTGATCAGCGGCGCGGGTGCGTCGACGGCGAACGTTTGGACGCGGATGTTTCCTCCGGCGAGCTCGGCGAAGGGCGCGAGCTCGGGCGCGTCAGGGTGGACCAGAGTGACCTCCTCTTCGCGAGCGCGCAGGCCCTCGACGATCTCTCCGACGTATCGCTCGACTGCGCCGAACGCGGGCGCACCGTGCACCAGGACGATCATGCGCCTACGCGCGCGCGAGCCAGAACGCGTTCACCTCGTGACTCCCGGGCGCCTCGAAGGCGCGCAGCTCGATATCCCGGAACTCTAGACGGTCGAACAGGCCGAGGATCTGGCCCCGGCCGTAGAGCCGGACGCGGAATGTGAGGTCGGTCTGCCCGCGTGCATTCGCCCTGCGGGCGCGGCGAAGTCGAAGCTCCTCGCGCAATCGCGCGTGCCACGGAAGCGGGACGTCGAGCAAGCCAAGCTGGATCATCGCGGCGCCGCCGGGACGCAGCACTCGTCGAACCTCGGACATGTAGTTCGACACGACGTCGAAGCCCTCGAGGTGCTGGAGGACGTGGCACGTGAAGACGGCATCCTGCGATGCGTCCGGAAGGGGGATGTCGGTGCCGTCAACCTGCACGAACTCGACATTCTCGGGTGAGCGCTGCTTCGCGAGGGCAAGCATGTCGGCGGAAACGTCGATTGCGGTCACGCGGTGGAAGTCGCGCGCGAGTGCGTGTGTGATCCGACCAGCACCGCAGCCGATCTCGAGGCAACTACCCCCGAGAGCGGGCTCGTAGCTCGTCCAGTGCTTGTGGAAGTCCGACCAGTCCTGCTCCCCTTCTGAATAGAACTCGTCGGCCGCCCACGCGCCGGCCTTGCCCTCCCGCGTTGCGACGACGTAGAAGGGGTCGGCCTTTGCGAGTGCGCGCCACTCTGCGGTCGTCTGCTCGGTGCGACTCGGCACGACACGCGACGCTAGCACGGCTAGGACGATTGATTCCTAAGTCGTAGGGACCCGGAGGCGAGCGCCGAAGTCGGCGGTG
>CAZDEX010000252.1:0-3335 GCA_964504405.1 uncultured Gaiellales bacterium
AGGACTTGCGTACGCGCACGAGCTCGGTGTCGTGCTCCGTGACCTCAAGCCGGCGAACCTCCTGCGCGGCGCGAACGGCTACGTGAAGATCGTGGACTTCGGGATTGCACGCGCCGCCGAGGAGACGATGGTCACGCAGATCGGGACCGTGCTCGGGACGCTTCGCTACCTCGCGCCCGAGCAGGCCGAAGGTCGTGTCGTCGGGCCCGCGGCCGATGTCTACTCACTCGGTGTGGTGCTCGACGAACTGCTCGCGTCTCCGTCCGCCGACGAGCGCGCGCTGATCGAGCGGATGCGCTCCGCCGATCCTGCACGCCGCCCCACCGCCGCCGAGGTTGCCGCCGCGCTCGGCGGGGATACGGTCGTCGCGGCGACGCGCGTCGTCTCGCGCCATGCCGTGCCGAGCCGGCGTCCGCTGCTCCTCGCGGCAGGGGCCGCGCTCGCGATCGTCGCCGCGCTCGTGCTTGCGTTCAGCGGCGGCTCGAAGCATCCCGCGAAGGTGACGCCGGTTCCGCATGCGTCGAACGCGACGCAGCAGGCGCGGAACGTCGAGGCCTGGCTGAAGACGTACTCGCGCTAGCGGCTAGAGCGCTTCGGCCTGCGTGGCGCGGTCACCGAACGTGATGCCCTCGCGGGCGAGCGCGACCTGCACGTCTTCGCGCGCCTTGAAGATCCGCCACTTGACCGTCGCGAGCGTGATCTCGAGCGAGTCGGCGATCTCGTTGTACGAGAGGCCGACGACGTCCCGCAGGAGAAGCGCCATCTTCAGGTCGACCGGCAGCCCGTCGATCGCGTGCCACAGCGCGTCGATCGCCTCTGCACGCTCGACCGGCTGGTCGACGACCTCGAGCTGCGGCGCATCGTCGAGATTGATCGGGTTCAGGGGGCGGCGCTCCTTCGCGCGCAGCTCGTCGAGCACGCGGTTCTTCGTGACCTGGAACAGCCAGGTCGTGAACTTGCAGCGGAGCGAGAAGCGCGGCAACCCCTGGAAGACGCGCAGGAAGACCTCTTGCGTGAGGTCCTCGGCGAGCGCCTTGTCGCCGTTCGTCAGGCGAAGGACGTAGTTGTAGACCGGCGTCTCGTAGGTGCGAACGATGATCGAGAACGCACGCTCGTCGCCACGCTGGGCCTTGCGGAGAATCGCCAGATCAGGCTGGGGCAGCGACAAGGGAGCCGGAGTATAGCCCTGTGATCGGCGGGAAAAAGTCCGCCTTACGGACGATTTACGAGGGGTCTTCCCGTCATTTCAATTGGAGGTCGAATTCCGAGGTATTGCAGGCAGGTTGGCGCAAGATCGGCGATCTCGCCTCCCGCCGGAAGGGTCGCCTCGGGGTCGGTGACGACGAGCGGGACGGGGTTCGTCGTGTGGGCGGTGTGCGGGCTGACGCCGTCCGCCTCGAGCATCTTCTCGGCGTTCCCGTGGTCGGCTGTGACCACGCAGACGCCGCCGAGCTCGGTCACCTTCTCGACGACCCGGCCGAGCGCGGCGTCTGCGGCCTCGACGGCCTCGACAACCGCCGGGATCGACCCAGTGTGCCCGACCATGTCGGGGTTCGCGAAGTTGACGACGCAGAACGCGTAGCCGTCCCCCACTTCGTCGACCACCCGGTTCGCCACCTCCGCAGCGGACATCTCGGGCTTGAAGTCGTAGCTCGGGACGTCGCGGGGGCTCGGCACGAGTACGCGTGTCTCGCCCGGCCATGCGTCTTCGCGCCCACCGTTGAAGAAGTAGGTGACGTGTGCGTACTTCTCTGTCTCGGCCACGTGCAGCTGGCGCAGGCCGTGCTCGGCCACCACCTGCGCAAGCGTGTTCTGCACGTCCTTCTCCTCGAACGCGACCGGCGTGTCGAGGTCGGACGCATACCGCGTCATCGTCGTCACGTCGATCCCGTGGTCGAGCAGCATGCGTGTCAGCTGGCGTCCGCGGTCAGGGCGGAAGTTGAAGAAGACTACTGTGTCGCCGGGCTCGACCCCCGGCGCCCCCTCGACGCAGATCGGCTCGAGGAACTCGTCGGTCACACCCGCGTCGTAGTTCCGCCGCACTTCCGCGAGCAGTTCGAGTGATGTAGCTGTACAGCTACATCGCCTGTGGACGATCGCGTCGAACGCCTTCTGCGTACGTTCGAGGCGCTGGTCCCTGTCCATTGCGTAGTAGCGCCCAACGACGGTGGCGATCCGGTGCAACGGCAATTCGGCCAGGTCGCGCAGGGCAGAGGTCGGTGACACGTCGCGGCCGTCCGTGAAGGCGTGGATCCACGTCTTCTCCGGCGCGAAGCGGAGCAGCGCCTTCACGTGGTCGATGTGCGAGTGGACCCCGCCGTGCGAAACGAGTCCCATCAGATGCACGCGCCGGCCGCGCTCGAAGGCGGCGCGCAGCACGGGGTTGTCGAAGAACGACCGATCCTCGATCGCCCTGTTCACGCGCATCAGGTCCTGGTAGAGCCTGCGGCCCGAGCCGATCGTCAGGTGGCCGACCTCGCTGTTACCCATCTGACCCGGTGGAAGGCCCGCGGCCTCGCCGGAGGCCTCGATCGTCGTGTGCGGGAACGTGCGCCACAGGCGATCGAACACCGGCGTGTCGGCGAGCTCGACCGCGTTCCCCGGGCCGGCGGCCGCGACGCCCCAGCCGTCGAGGATGACGAGGGCAATTAGCGGGACGCTGCGCGGCATATCGCGGCGAACGACTCGACGTCGAGCGAGGCGCCGCCGACGAGCGCGCCGTCGACCGCCGGCTGCGCCAGCAGCTCGGCCGCGTTCTCCGGCTTCACCGATCCGCCGTAGAGGACGGGAACGTCGACGAGCGACTTGATCAGCTCGTGCGCGTGCTGGGCAACCTCGGGCGTCGCCGTCTTCCCGGTACCGATCGCCCATACCGGCTCGTACGCGATCACGAGCTTGTCGTCGGCCTCGACGCCTTCGAGCTGCCGGCGCAACACCGCCTCGGTCTCACCCGCCTCGCGCTCGAACTCCGTCTCGCCGACGCACAGGATCACGTCGAGGCCCTGCTCGAGCGCGGTCCGCATGCGCGCGCGCGCGCTCTCGTCGGTCTCGCCGCAGTCCTGCCGGCGTTCGGAGTGCGCAACGAGCGCCCCGTACACCCCGACCTCCACCAGCATCGGCGCGGAGATCTCGCCGGTGAACGCGCCTCCGATCTCCCAATGCACGTTCTGCGCGAAGACTCCGATCTCGGTGGCTGCGAGCACCTCGACGGCCGCTTCGAGCGAGACGTACGGCGGGCAAACGACGACGTCGACGTCCTCGGGCAGGTCGGTGTCGCGCAACGCGCGGCAGAACTCCGCCGCCTCGATCGGCCCCTTGTACATCTTCCAGTTGCC
>CAZDEX010000253.1:0-3322 GCA_964504405.1 uncultured Gaiellales bacterium
GTATGCAGCTCGTCGATGAAGAGGATGATCGCGCCGTCCGAGTTCTTGATCTCGTTGAGCACGGCCTTGAGCCGCTCCTCGAAGTCGCCGCGGTACTTCGCGCCCGCGAGCAGCAGCCCGAGGTCGAGCGCCCAGATGCGCCGGTCGCGGAGCGTCTCCGGCACGTCGCCCGCGACGATGCGCTGCGCGAGGCCCTCGGCGATCGCGGTCTTGCCGACCCCGGGCTCGCCGATCAGCACCGGGTTGTTCTTGGTGCGCCGCGAGAGGATCTCCATCACGCGGCGGATCTCCTCGTCGCGCCCGATCACCGGGTCGAGCTTCCCGTCCTCCGCGGCGAGCGTGAGGTCCCGCCCGAACTTCTCGAGCGCCTGGTAGCTCCCCTCCGGGTCCTGCGACACGACGCGCTGGCCGCCGCGGATCTTCTCGATCCACGCTTCGATCTCGTCGCGGGGGACCGGCTCGAGCGCGAGGAACAGGTGCTCGGTCGAGACGTACTCGTCTCCCATCTTCTGGCGCAGGTCGTCGGCCTTGTCGAGGGTGCGCGAGAACGACGTCGAGATGCTCGGCTGCGCGCCACCGCCCTGCACGGTCGGCAGCGACTCGACCTTGCGCTCGGCTTCCGCGCGGACGCCCTGCCAGTCGGCGAAGAGCTCCTGGTCGAGCAGCGCGAGGAGCAGGTGGTCGGGGGTGATCTCGGGGTTGCCGCGGCGGCGCGCGATCTCCTGCGCGCGCGCGACTGCCTCCTGGCTCTTGATCGTCAGCCTGTTGAAATCCATGTCACGTCCTTTTCGTTGGCAGCTGCGGCGGCCGGTACAGGACGAGGTCACGGCGGTACTGCCGGTGCACCTCGTCGAGGGCCTTCCGCATCTCGTTTTCCATTCGCTCGAGGCGGCGCCGCATGCGCAGCAGCTCGTCCTCCATGTGCAGCACGCGCTCGACGCCCGCGAGGTTCAAACCGAGCTCCGTCGTGAGCCGCTGGATCAGGCGCAGCCGCTCAACGTCGCGGTCGGAGTAGAGCCGCGTGTTGCCGGCGGTGCGCTGCGGCTGCACGAGCCCCTTCTGCTCGTACATGCGCAGCGTCTGCGGGTGCATGCCCACGAGCTCGGCTGCGACCGAGATCATGTAGCGCGGGCGGTCGCCGTCGCTGCTCGTCACAGCCCGACGTCCTTCAGCTTGTCGAGCGCCTCGCGCTGCTTCTTGTTCAGCCGCTTCGGCACCGCGATCCTGATCCGTGCGAGCACATCGCCCTTGCCGCTCTCCTTCAGGTGCGGCGCGCCGCGGCCCTTGATGCGGAGGAGCTTGCCGTCCTCGGTGCCCGCGGGCACCTTCAGCGACACCGTCGCCTCGGGCGTCTGCACCTCGACGCTGCCACCCTCGGCTGCGACCGAGTACGGCACGTCGACGTTCACCACGAGGTCGTCTCCACGGCGCTCGTAGATCGGTGACGGGTCGACGCGCACGACCACATACAGGTCGCCCGCGGAAGCGCCGCCGTAGCCGGCCTCGCCTTTGCCGCGCAGGCGGATGCGCGTGCCGTCGCGCGCCCCCGCGGGGATCTTCACCTTGTATCGCTTGGTCCGCCGCTCACGGCCACCGCCTCGACACGTGGGGCACGGGGTCTCGACGATCGTGCCCGTTCCGTGGCAGCGCGGGCACGGCTCCTGCAACGCGAAGAGCCCCTGCGACGTCGCGACGACGCCGCTGCCCTCGCACACGGGGCACGTCGTCGGCGCAGTGCCGGGCGCCGCGCCGGTGCCGTGGCACGTGTGGCAGGCGAGCTCGAGCGTGACCGGCACCGTCACCTCGGCGCCGCGCAGCGAATCCTCGAACGAGACGTGCACCTCGACCTCCACGTCGTTGCCCCGCTGCCCACGCTGTGGCCGCGCGCCGGCGCCGCCTCCGCCGCGGTTGAACAATCCGCCGAAGATGTCGCCCAGGTCGAAGTCGCCGAAGTCGAACGTCGTTCCGCCCGCGCCGAAGCCGCCCGGGCCGGGGCGCCCGTTCGTCGTGCCGATCGCGTCGTACTGCTTGCGCTTGTCGGGATCGGAGAGCACGTCGTACGCGGACTGCACTTCCTTGAAGCGCTCCTCGTTCCCCGGGTTGCGGTCGGGATGCACCTCGCGGACGAGCTTGCGGTACGCCTTCTTGATCTCGTCCTGCGAGGCGTTCTTCGGGACGCCGAGCGTCTCGTACAGGGTGCTAGGCATCTGCTCCCTGCGAGACGACGACGCGCGCCGGACGAAGCACGCGGTCGCCGAGCTTGTAGCCCTTCTGCAGCACCTCGATCACGTCGCCCTCTTCCTTCTCCGACGGCTGCGACAGCAGCGCCTCCTGCGTGTGCGGGTCGAACTTCCCTTCGGTCGGGACCTCGGTGAGGCCCTCGCGCGTGAGGGAGTCGGAGAGCTGGCGATGGATCAGGCGGATGCCCTCCTCCACGTCGCCGTCGGCGTAGGCTCGACGGAGCCGATCAGGGGCGGAGGGGTCGGCTTCGCCGGCCCCGGAGCCAAACTGTGCGAGCGCGCGCTCGAGGTCGTCGAGCACGGGCAGCACCTCGCGGATCAGCCGCTCGTGGGCGCGCGCGGCGAGCTCCTGCTGGTCGCGCGCAACCCGCTTGCGGTAGTTGTCGTACTCCGCCTTCAGGCGCTGCAGCGCATCGAGGTACTCGTCGCGCTCCCGCGTCACCGTGGTGAGCGGGTCGTCCGCGACGGCCTCCTCCTGCACGTCTGCGTGCTGCTCCTGCGGCTCGCTCACTTGTCGTCGACCACCTCGTACTCGGCGTCCTCGACGACCTCGCCGTCGCCTGCGGACGACTCGCCGCCGCCGTTCGTCGTGGACTGCTGCTGCGCGGACGCGTTCGCGTACAGCGCCTGAGCCGCCTCCGTCCACGCCTGCTGGAGCGCATCGGACTTCGCCTTGATCTCGCCGGCGTCGCCCGACTCGAGCACGCCGCGGAGCTCCATGATCCGCCCCTCGACGGTCGAGGCGACCGCGGCGTCGAGCTTGTCGCGGTTGTCCTGCAGCGACTTCTCGATCTGGTACGCGAGCGACTCCGCGTTGTTCCGCGCGTCGACGAGCTCGCGCATGCGGGCCGCCTCCTCGCGGTGCGCGTCGGCTTCCTTCATCATCCGGTCGATCTCGTCCTGGCTGAGGCCCGAGCCGCCTTCGATGCGCACCTGCTGCTCGTTGCCGGTCCCGAGGTCCTTCGCCGAGACGTTGATGATCCCGTTCGCGTCGATGTCGAACGACACCTCGATCTGCGGCGTGCCGCGCGGCGCCGGCGGGATGCCGACGAGCTGGAACTTGCCGAGCGTCTTGTTGTAGG
>CAZDEX010000254.1:0-3313 GCA_964504405.1 uncultured Gaiellales bacterium
TCTCGTTCGGCGTCTTGCGGCGCTCGGCGCCCTCGACGAGCGCGATCATCCGGTCGAGGAACGATTTGCCGGGCTCCTGGGTGACCTCGATGACGAGCTGGTCCGAGAGGAGCTTGGTGCCGCCGGTCACTGCCGACCGGTCGCCGCCCGACTCCCGGATCACCGGAGCCGACTCGCCGGTGATGGCCGACTCGTCGACCGAGCCGACGCCTTCGATGATCTCGCCGTCGGCCGGGATGATCTCGCCCGCCCGGACGACGATCACGTCGCCCTTCTGCAGTTCCGGCGCCGGCACCTCTCTCCCGTCTCTGAGTCGGGCGTTGGTGGTCGTGCGCGTGGCGCGCAGGGCACTGGCCTGCGCCTTGCCCCGACCCTCGGCGACCGCCTCCGCGAAGTTCGCGAACAACACGGTCAGCCAGAGCCAGATCGCGATCGTCCCGACGAACCACAGGTTGCCGGTCTCGCCACGCACCAGGTCGAGGACGAAGATGCCCGTCGTGATCACGCTGCCGACCTCGACGATGAACATCACCGGATTCTTGATCTGCAGCCGGGGATCGAGCTTAGGGAACGAGGCCTTGATCGCCGCGAGGACGATCTCGCCGGAGAAGACGCTGGTCGACCCGCGTGCCATCAATGACCTGCCTTGTCGAGCGCGAGGTTGAGCTCGAGCACGTTGACCCCCGGCTCGCCCAGGAAGCCGAGCGAGCGGCCGTCCGTGTGCTGTGCAATGAGCTTGTGGACGGTCGAGAGACTCAGGTGCCGAACTGCGGCGATGCGGCGGGACTGCAGCGCCGCGTTCGCCGGCGAGATGTCCGGGTCGATGCCCGAGCCCGACGTCGTGACGGCGTCGACGGGGATGTCGCCGATCGCCAGACCGGGGTTATACGGCCGCTCGAGCTGCAGGATCGACCTGGCCGCCGCCGCGACGTTCTTTGCGAGCTCCGCATTCGTCGGGCCGAGGTTCGCGGACGTCGTCGCGCCGGCGTTGTGGGCAGGTGAAGTCGCGGACGGCCGCGGGTGGAAGTACTGCAGCTTCGCGAACGACTGCGCAGCGAGGCGCGAGCCGATGACGACGCCGTTCCGCTTCACCAGGCTGCCGTCCGCCTGGCTCTTGAACGCGACCTGCGCGAAGCCGGTGAACGCGACCGGGAGCACGATCCCGAACGCGATGACCAGGACGGCGAGCCCGACGACGGCAGATCTGAGCTCCCGGGCTATCAGTGGCTCAGCCCTTCGACGATCGGGCCGAGGGTCAGCGCCGGGAAGATCATCAGCCCGGCCGTGAGCAGGATCACGCCGACCAGCAGCACGACAAAGGTCGGGCCGTCGGTCCGGAACGTGCCTGCCGACACGGGCGCAATCTTCTTGCCGGCGAGTGCGCCTGCGAGCGCCAGAGCGGCGATCAGCGGCACGAAGCGGCCGAGATACAGAGCGACGGTGCCGAGCTCTGCGGAGAAGTTCGTCGCGCCGTACCCCGCGAACGCGCTGCCGTTGTTGTTCGCCTGGGATGTGTACGCATACAGCGCCTCGGTGAACCCGTGCGCGGCGGGGTTGTAGATCGACGCAAGGCCGGCATGGGTGACCACCGAAAGCGCCGTCAGGACGAGAACAAGCGTCGGCACGAACAGCGCACCAACCGCGGCGTACTTGATCTCGCGGGCCTCGATCTTCTTCCCGAGGTACTCCGGCGTTCGTCCGACCATCAGCCCGGCGATGAAGACCGCAAGCAGGATGTAGAAGAACATCCCGTACAAGCCCGAGCCGACGCCGCCGAAGATCACCTCGCCGAAGAAGATGTTCACGAGCGCGACGGCTCCGCCAAGCGGGGTCAGGGCATCGTGCCCCCCGTTCACGGAGCCGTTGGACGCGTCGGTCGTGGCGTCGGCCCAGAGCGCAGTGTTGGCGATCCCGAACCGGACCTCCTTGTCGGCCATGTTGCCCCCGCTCTGGCCGTGGCCCTGGGTGATGTTCACGCCGGATGCCCGCAGGACCTGCGAGCCGTGCTGCTCGGCGGGAAGCGCGATCGCGATCCCGAGCGCGAATACCGCGAACATCGCGGCGAACACCATCCACGCGTGACGGCGGGCCGGCACCATCTTCCCGAACATGAAGACCTGCGCCGCGGGGATGAGCAGGATCGAGATCAGCTCGAGGAAGTTCGTGAGCCCGTTCGGGTTCTCGAACGGCACAGCAGAGTTGGCGTTGTAGAACCCGCCGCCGTTCGTCCCGAGCTGCTTGATCGCGATCATCAACGCGACGGGGCCGCGCGCGATCGTCTGCATCGCCCCCTCGAGCGTGTGAGCGGTCGCGTGGCCGGAGAATGTCTGCGGCACGCCCTGCGAGAGCAGGATCACGCCGAGGATCAGCGACAGCGGCAACAGGATGTACACGCATGACCGGAAGAGATCCACCCAGAAGTTGCCGAGCTCCTTGTTGGTGCGCCGCGCAAGGCCGCGGATGACCGCCGCGAGCACGGCGATTCCGACTCCTGCAGAGATGTACTGCTGGCTCGCGAGGCCGGCCATCTGCGTCAGGTACGACATCGTGTACTCGCCGCCGTAGTACTGCCAGTCCGTGTTCGTGACGAGGCTGGCGGTGGTGTTCAGCGCGATGTGCGGTGGAACGCCCGGGAGCTTGTCCGGATTCAGGAACAGGTGCCCCTGCAACCGCTGCAGCGCATAGAGCGACGCACTGCCGAAGATGCTGAAGAGGAGCACCGATCTGGCATAGGACTTCCAGTCCTGCCGGCGCGCGGCCGCACCGCCGAGCAGCCGGATGAAGCCCCGCTCGACGCTCCGCACACGCGTCGACTCGAAAACCCGGGCCATGTAGACGCCGAGCGGATAGCCGAGTCCGACGAGGACGAGCGCGTAGACGACGATCTGCCCGATGCCCTGAGCGGTCACCTAGAGGTTTTCGCCGCGGAAGAGCGCGTAGACGAGGTACGCGAAGACGAGGATCGCCATCACGAGCCCGAAGAGGTCGCCGACGCTCATCAGACTTTGTCGAGCGCGTGGAGCAGCGCGTAGATGAACGCGAAACAGGCGACGCCGATCGCGACCGCCGCGAGGTCGTACATCACTGCACGTCCAGCTTGTCACGCACGGCCACGAGACGCGAGCGAACGTCGTCCGCCTCCATGAAGAGGCAGCTGCCGGGGCTTGTGAGGAGCTCGTCCACTGCGATCATTCCGCTTGCGGACACCGGGAGCCCGTCCGTCAGGCGCGCCTCGATCGATCGGAGCACGTCCACGTGCCGGCGCAGGACACCGATGCGGAGCGGCGCGGCTCCGGGAAGCTTCGAGCCGTCG
>CAZDEX010000255.1:0-3305 GCA_964504405.1 uncultured Gaiellales bacterium
ACAGGCTTCGACCCGGAGGCGCGGGTCCCTTCAACGAACTAACAAAGCAGTACTACTAGACGGTGAGGACGCGCTCGAGCTCGCGCAGGAGCGCGAGCCCGGCCTCGCGCTTGTCCTCGTCGAGCCGATCGAGCGCGGCGGCGACGCGCGCGACCGCCGCGACGTCGCCCGCGCCTTCGAGCGCGCCGCGCGCCTTGCGCGCGGAGGCGAGCAGGTCGAGCGCGACGGACGCCTGCGTCGCGAACAGGCCGAGCAGCTCCATCTCCCGCAGCGAGAACCGCGAGTTGCTCGGCCGGTCGAGCACCTGCAGCACGCCGAGGGCGCGCTCGTCGTGCAGGAGCGGCACGGCCATCAGCCCCTGCGGCACGTAGCTCGTCTGCTCTGCGACGTCACGCGCGAAGCGAGGGTCGTTCGCGAGGTCCTCGATCACGATCGGCGTCCGCGACGAGAGCACCCAACCGGCGATGCCCGTCGACGACGGGATCCGCATGCCGAGGAGCGACTGCTCGTCGGGGTTCGCGACAGCCGCGAACACGAGCTCGTCCGACTCCTCGTCGAAGAGGAAGATCGACGACCCGCGCGCATGGAAGATCGCGCGCGCCACCTCGACGATCGACCGCAGCAGCTCGCTGAAGCGCTCCTCCGACGGCAGCACGCCCGCGGCGACCGCGGCGTTCAACTCGCTCATTGGTTCCCTCCGACGTTGGACGAGATCTGGAAGAGCACGCTCTTCAGCTGGAACGGCGTCAGCCGCGGATGCTTGGAGAGCACGAGCGCCGCGATCCCCGAGATGGCGGGCGTCGCGAAGCTGTTCCCGGTCGCCCTCACGGTCGAGCCGCCGAGCCACGCGACGTCGACGTTCATCCCGCGCGCGAAGAACTCCACCGGCGGATCGGGGTTCGCGTAGAACGTCAGCGGGTCGTCGTCCTCGTGGCTGCCGACCGAGATGACGGACGAGAAGCGCCACGGGTACGACTCGACGGGCATGTTGTGCGCGGAGGCAACGAGGACCGTGCGCTTGAAGTACGCCGTGTCGGCGATGTCCCGCAGCAACTCGCTGAAGGCCTTCTTCGTCGTCGAGAGGCTCATGTTGATCACGTCGTAGTCCTGCTCGACGGCCCAGCGCAGTCCCGCGAGCAGCACCTTGCCGGAGCCCTTGAACCCGGCGCCGAGGACGCGCACCGAGTAGATCTCGGCTTCCGGCGCGATCGAGCGGATGACACCCGCGCACGCCGTGCCGTGACCGCACAGGTCGCCCTCGGGGTCCTCGTCGGCGATCGCGTTCTCGTCCTCGTCGAGCGAGATCGAGACGGCGCCGGCGAGCGGCCCGATCGACGGATGCTCGAACTCGATGCCGCTGTCGAGCACGCACACCCTCACGCCTTTGCCGGTCGCGCCGTCGAGCGCCCACGCGCGATCGACGCGATCCGGCAGCGGGTTCTCGAGCGAGATCGCCTGGACGTCGTCGCGCCCGAGCGACCACGCCGGGCGCGGGTCGAAGTCCTCTTCGTCGGCGTGTGCGCGGACCTCGGCGGTCACGCGCGCAATCTAGATGGTCGGTTCCAAGTACGAGTGCCTGCGGGGAGGGCATGCACCAAGCAGCGGGGTCGACTCGGCCGGAGCCAAGGCTGGATTGCCTTGGTTTCGGGCGAGGCGGCCGCGATGCGCCGCGTGCAGGCCCCCATCCGCGGGTGCTCGGTACTCGGAATCGACCATCTACCAATTAGAAGAGCTTCTGGAGCTTCATGGCCGCACCCATGTCGCCCTTGATCTTCAGCTTGCCGGTCATGTACGCCGTCGTCGGGTTCTGCTCGCCGGCGACGATCTTGTCGAACGTCTCGGCGCTCGTCTCGATCGTGGCGTCGGCGTCGCCCCCGCCCTCGGTGACGTTGATCGCGCCGTCGGCGACGGTGACGAGCCACTGGCCTTCACCCTCGATGTCGAAGAGGTACGAGTTGGTCATTCCCGCGAGCTTCGATGCGTCCGCCCGCGACTCGAGGCTGTCGAAGAACTCCTTGGCTGCCACCTGCCGCTCCTTTGGTCGAAGGTTGACTTGGCAGTCAACCGTACCGGAGCTACGCGGACGCCGACTTCGGGAGGTAGCGCGCGATCAGCAGCTGGGAGAGCTGGTTCTGGGCTGCGGCGAGGCGGCGGCGGTTCTCCTCCAAGACCTCGAAGCTCGCGCCGGCGGCGCGCAGCTCCTGCCGCTCGGCGACGATCCCGGAGATCTCCGCCGTCAGCGTCTCGACCGTGTGGGCAACAGCTTTCATCTCTTCATCCTGCATCGACAGGTGGACGGATCCGCTTGAGTCGCGCCCCGCGCGCGTCCGCGGTAGCATCGCCGCCCGTGCGTGTGGAGACCAGGGAGCCGGGCGGCTCCGACGTCAGGGCCCGCATCGACGCAGACCTCCCCGCGGGCGAGATTCGCCGTGACGGCACCGAGCTGCGCATCGGTGCGCCGGACCTCCCGGCGCCGGACGACCTGCGCACCGCGGCCGCACTCGCAGCCCGGTCGCTCCGCCCCCAGGGTGGAACGATCGCCTGGCAGGCCGCGAACGAGGCCGAGGTGCGCGCCGTCGTCGAGGGAACGGCGTTCGGCGCCTACGATCCGGGGCTCTTCAAGGCGACCTACGCGTCGCGGCCCGAGCTGACCTTGGCGCTCGATGCGCCCGCCGAGCTGCATGCGCTCGCCGAGCGGCAGGCGCTCGTCATGCGCCATGTCGACACCGCCCGCGATCTGGGCAACCGCCCGCCGAACGACCTCACTCCCGTTGCGCTCGCCGCACACGCGAAGAGTCACTCTCTCCCCCACCTCACGGTCGAGTCGCACGGTCGCGACTGGATCGAGGACCAGGGCATGCGCGCGTTCGCCGCCGTCGCTGCCGGAAGCGGCGAGGACCCCCAGCTGATCGTGATGCGCTACGACCCTCCCGGCGCGCCCGCCGACGTGACGCTCGGGCTGGTCGGCAAGGCGATCACCTTCGATTCGGGCGGGATCTCGCTCAAGCCCCCGCTTCGGATGCAGGACATGAAAGGCGACATGTGCGGCGGCGCCGCCGTGATCGAGGCGACTGCGGCGATCGTGCAGCTGGGGCTCCCGGTTCGGATCCTCACCGTCGTCGCGTCGACCGAGAACCTGCAGGACGGCCGCGCGTACAAGCCGGGCGACATCCTCACTGCGCGGAACGGCAAGACGATCGAGATCATCAACACCGATGCCGAAGGCCGGCTCATCCTCGCCGACGCACTGCACTACACGCGCGAGAACGGCGCGACGCACATCGTCGACTTCGCGACGCTGACCG
>CAZDEX010000256.1:0-3283 GCA_964504405.1 uncultured Gaiellales bacterium
GCAGCCCGATCCCGGACGGGAGGATCGCGTTGTTGCTCCAGGCGGCCTGCCAGTGCAGCGCGGCGGGGTCGTCGTACTCCTGCCCGACGTAGAGCGGTGCGATGTTCCGGCGGACGACCGCGGCGAGGGGGGCGTCGCGCGTGTAGACGAAGCCGAAGCCCTCTCTGCCTTCTGCTGTTCGCAGACGGCACAGGATGAACTCGCGGTGCTCCATGACCCAGGGCCCGAAGCGGATCGTCTGCGGGAGCGGCGCACGCACGGTGACGACGGAGACGCTCTCGATCACATCAGCCATCGAGATCCTCCGGGCTCGCGAGCAGAGTCTTGAACGTCTCGAGGAAGGCCGCGACGTCGGCGCCGTCGACCGCCCGATGGTCGGCACTCACCGTCGCCGCCAGCATCGGACGAGCCACGACCTGGCCGTCGAGAACGACAGGGCGCTCCGTCGTCCGCCCGGTGGCGAGGATCGCCACCTGCGGGGGGACGACGATCGCGGTGAAACGGGCGACGTCGAACATGCCGAGATTGCTGAGTGTGAACGTCCCCTCCGTCGCCTCTGCAGGCCGGAGCCGCCGCGCGCGGGCCCGCGTCACCAGGTCGGACAGCGCGATCGCCGTCTCCGCAAGCGAAAGCGAATCTGCGTTGAGAAGAGCAGGCGCGATGAGGCCGTCGTCGAGGGCGACGGCGACGCCGAGATTGACGCCGTCCATCTGCTCCAGCCCTCGCGCCGTCCAGACGGCGTTCAGCCGCGGATGGGCGCGCAGCGCACGGGCGCAGGCGCGCGCGAGCACCGCGGTCACAGTCGGCTTCGACTCGGCTTCGCCGGCCTTCTCCCGTGCGACGAACGCGAGGACGGCCGCCATCGGCACTTCGGCCTCGACGTAGAAGTGCGGGGCGTCCCGCTTGCTGTCGACCATCCTGCGAGCGATGGCCTGGCGCATCGGGGACATCTCCACGAGCGTCCCCGTCGAGGCCCCGGCCTCACTCAAGGTATGCGACCACGTCGCCGACGGCGACGTCGGTTCCTGGGCCCGCGACGATCTCGACGAGCGTCCCCGACGCGAGCGCCTCCATCTCGATCGTCGTCTTGTCGGTCTCGATCTCGGCGATCGCCTCGCCCCGGGTCACGGCGTCGCCGACCTGCTTGAGCCAGGACGTGATCCTGCCGCTCTCCATGCCGTAGCCGAGGCTCGGCATCCGCACTTCAGTGGCCATCGGCGGTCACCGTACTACCGAAGTAGTCGTAGGTCAAACCGGACCGAGCGCTCACGCCAGCTCGAAGCCGTAGGTGGTCGTGGCGAGGACCGATGCCCCTTCCTCGGTCACCACCGCGTTGTCCTCGTGGCGCACCCCGCCGCGGAGCTCGGTCTCGTAGATGCCGGGCTCGGTGATGATCACGTTGCCGGCGCTCAGGACGTGCGTCCCTCCGGGGACGAGCTGCGGCCGGGTCTCGTGGTAGCGGAAGCCGGTCCCGTGCCCGGTGTGATGCGGAAACTGCGTGAACCCGTGAGCGGCGCAGGCCTCGCGTGCTGCCCGGTCGACGTCGCCGCCCGTTGCGCCGGGTCGCGCGGCCGCGAACCCCGCCGCCGCGGCAGCCGCGACAGCCTCGAATGCCTCCCGAAGCCGCGGGCTCGCCGTGCCGGCCACGACCGTGCGGGTGTGATCGCTCCAGTAGCCGTCGGCGACCGTACCGAGCTCGATCATGACGACGTCGTCCTGCTCGATCGTCCGCGTGCGGGCCCGCCAGTACTTCCAGCCGTCGGCGAGGTCGGGGCCCGACCACACCGTGCTGAAACCGCGAACCCAGCGGGCGCCTCCGTGCCCGTGACCGCGGACCGCGATCGCATGCTCGACCGCAGCCATCACCTCGACCTCTGTCCGCCCGGGCACCGCATGCTCCTTGAACGCCTCGAGCCCGAAGCAGGCGATCTCGTTCGTGCGGCGGATCGACTCGATCTCGGACGGGAGCTTGACCGCGCGAAGGGCCTCGAGCGGCTCCGTGAAGTCCTGCAGCCGTTCGGTCGAAAATGCCTGCTTGATCAGCTCCTGCGTCGGCGCCGCGACGGCGTTCGGCTCCCCGTGGATGGACGCCGGCGCGATCGACTCGAAGCTCCCTTCGAAGCCGACGACGCCACCGGAGGCGCCGTGCTCCGAGGCGAAATCCTGCAGATGCCGGAGGATCGCCTCTCCGGGGGCGCCCCGGTCATGGCGGATCGACGGGAACGTGCGGAGGTCGCCCGACCAGACCTCGGCCGCTTCCTCGGCCTCGTGCTCCGGGACGAGCAAGGTCGCGCCGCCCGAACGACCCACGGCCACGAACGCGAGGCCCGGGATCTGGGCGTACCAGCGCGTCGCGAGGACGATGTTCTCCGCGAGGCGGAGGACGACCGCGTCGACCCCCTCGGACTCCATCGCGGATTGGATCTGCTCGACGCGGCGTGTCTCGCTCATGGGGCTCCTTCGGTCTCGGGCTGTCAGCGGAGCAATGTACTACTGAGGTAGACGCCCAGTCAAAGCGCTTCTCCTTGCCGCGTTACGACTGCGGTAGTAGTTTCACCTTCCGTCCGGTCCTTCTCGCGCGAAAGGGAGCCATGTCCGCCGCAGCCTCCGTCCCACTCGAGTCGCTGGAGACGTTCGCCCACGGCCTCGACCATCCCGAGGGCATCTGCGCGACCACGGACGGGCGCATCTATGTCGGCGGCGAGGCCGGCCAGATCTACCGCCTCGAGAGCGACGGCACCTTCATGGAGGTGCTGACGACCGGCGGGTTCATGCTCGGGCTCGCCGCGGACGGCGAGGGACGGATCTACGCGATCGACAACGGCTCCAAGCAGGTCTGGCGAATCGATCCCGAGAGCGGCAGCAAGGAGATCTGGGCGCAGGGGCCGCCCGAGCGGCCCTTCAAGACCCCGAACTGGGGCGCATTCGCCGCCGACGGCGCCTACTACCTGTCGGACTCCGGCGACTGGGGCGCAGACAACGGTTGCCTGTGGCGGATCCCGCCGGGTGGCCGCCCGGAGATCTGGACCGAGGAGGTGCGGAGCTTCCCGAATGGGCTCGCACTCTCCCCCGACGGCGCCACGCTCTACGTCCTCGAGAGCCTGCCCGGCGCGTTCGTCGAGGTGCCCATCGAGGCGGACGGCACCGCCGGGCGGCGGCGGCTGCTCTGCGATCTCGACCCGATCGTCCCCGACGGCGTCGCCCTGACGGAGGACGGCGCCTTCTACATCGCCTGCTACCGGCCGGACTCGATCTACCGCTGGCATCCCGACGAAGGCTTGAC
>CAZDEX010000257.1:0-3240 GCA_964504405.1 uncultured Gaiellales bacterium
TCCAACGCCTGAAGGACGTCTACCGCACCGAGTCCGACGTGCTGCTCTTCACGGCGTCGGGCTCCGGCGCGATGGAGTCCGCCGTCGCGAACCTCACCGCAGCCGGTGACCGCGTCGCAGTCGTCAGCCACGGGTCCTTCGGGGAGCGCTGGATCTCGATCTGCGAGCTGCACGGCCTCGACGTGCAGGCGATCCGCTACGAGTGGGGCGAGGCGCCCGACCCCGAGGAGGTCGGCGCGGCGGTGCGAGAGTCGGGCGCGCAGGTCGTGCTCTGCCAGCAGTCCGACACGTCGACCGGCGTCGTCTCCGACGTGCGCGCGCTGCGCGGGGCGATCGGCGACGAGCCCACGTTCGTCGTCGACGCGATCTCGTCGCTCGGCGCCGTGCCGCTCGAGACCGATGCCTGGAACATCGACGTCGCGATCTCCGGGTCGCAGAAGGCGCTGATGAGCCCGCCCGGGCTCGCGACTGTCTCCGTTCCCGAACACGCGCAGGGCAAGCTCGACGCGGCGTACACGCCGGCCGTCTCGCTGATCCGCAGCCTCGACGTCGCGCTTGGGCTGATCCTCGACGACGGGCTCGAAGCCGCGTTCGCGCGCCACGTCCGCCTCGGTCGCGCGGCGCGCGCGGGGATCAAGGCGATGGGGCTCGAGCTGTTCTCACCCGACGACGACGGGGCGGCCGTCGTCACCGCGGTGCGCGCCCCCGACGGGATCGACGCCGACGACCTGCTCTTGCATCTGCGCGACAAGCACGGCGTCACGCTCGCCCCCGGGCAGGCGCACCTGAAGGGGAAGATCTTCCGGATCGGCCACATCGGGTGGTTCGACGTCTTCGACATCGCCGTCGCGCTTGCCGCCGTCGAGCTGTCGCTCACGGAGATGGGCGCGGACATCGAACGAGGCGTCGCCGTCGCGCGCGCGTTCGAGGCGTACGAGACGCCCGTCGCCGCCTGAGATGAAGGTCCTCGTCCGTGAGACGATCGCGGACGCGGGCGTGGCGCTCCTCCGCGAGCGCTTCGACGTGGTCGTCGACACGGATTCGCCCCTCGAGGAGATCCTCGGCGACTACGACGCCCTGATCGTTCGCTCCGCCACGAAGGTGACCGCCGAGGTGATCGAGCGCGGCGCCAAGCTGAAGGTGATCGGGCGCGCGGGCGTCGGCGTCGACAACGTCGACGTGGACGCCGCAACGCGGCGCGGGATCGTCGTCGCGAACGCGCCGGAGTCGAACATCGTCTCCGCTGCGGAGCACGCGATCGGCCTGCTGCTCGCGCTCGCCCGCAACATCCCGCAGGCGCATGCCGCGCTCGTCGACGGCCGCTGGGAGCGCTCGAAGTGGGGCGGGGTCGAGCTGGCCGACAAGACGCTCGGCGTGCTCGGCTTCGGCCGCATCGGCCGCCAGGTCGCGCGTCGTGCCCTCGGCCTGCAGATGAAGGTCGTCGGCTACGACCCGTTCGTCGCGGCCGACCGCTTCCGCGAGCTCGGCGCCGAGAGCGCGTCGTTCGACGAGGTGCTCGAGCGCGCCGACTTCATCACGCTGCACCTGCCGCTCACCGACGAGACGCGCGGGGCGATCGACGCCGGCGCGATCGCGAAGATGCGCGACGGCGCGCGCCTGATCAACGCCGCGCGCGGCGATCTCGTCGACGAGGCCGCGCTCGTCGCGGCGCTCGAGTCGGGAAAGCTCGGCGGCGCCGCCATCGACGTCTTCCCACAGGAGCCGTACAGCGGGCCGCTGGTGCAGGCGCCGAACGTCGTCGTGACGCCGCACCTCGCAGCCTCGACGGAGGAGGCGCAGGACCGCGCAGGCGTCGTCGTCGCAGAACAGGTCGCCGCCGCGCTCGGCGGCGGGCTCGTCACGAACGCGGTCAACATCCCGACCGTCGGCGCCGACGATCTCGAGGTGCTCGGCCCGTACGTGCCGCTCGCGGCGAAGCTCGGCCAGCTCGCGCTCGAGCTCGCCGGCGGAGACGTGTGCAAGATCGCGATCGAGGTGTACGGCGAGCTCGCCGAGTTCGACACACGCCTCCTCACGGTCGCTGCGCTGAACGGCGCGTTCCAGGGCCACACCGACCAGCCCGTGAACTACGTCAACGCCCCCGTCGTCGCCGCCGACCGCGGCATCGACGTCGTCGAGGAGAAGCGCCGCTCGTCACGCGACTACACGAACCTGGTCGCCGTGTCGGCCGACGGCTCGCGCGTCGCGGGCACGACGATCGGCAAGGACGCCCGCCACTTCCTGATCTCCGCGCTCGGCTTCGACCTCGAGATGGAGTTGGCGCCGCGCATGGCGCTCCTGCTCTACGACGACATCCCGGGCGTGATCGGCCGCGTCGGCACGCTGTTCGGCGAGGCGGGGGTGAACATCGCGAACATGACGGTCTCGCGAAACCGCGAGGGCGGCAAGGCGCTGATGTGCCTCTCGATCGACTCGCCCGCCCCCGCGCAGCTGGTCGACCAGCTGCGCGAGGGCATGGACGAGGCACACCTCATTCAGACGACTTAGGCAGTGCCGGGGTTCGCGCGCGGGTTGAGCCGGCGCGCGATCCGTGCCACGGTCGCCTCGAACTTCTCGACGACGTCGTAGCCGCCCGTGCGCTCGATGACGCGCTCGACCTCGGGCACGTCGTGGCCGGGCGCGAGGAGGAAGTGCGTGGGCTCGGCGCGGACCTCTTCGTAGTCCTCGAGGGCGGCCGTGACGCGATGCGTGCAGTTCGGGTCGGCGCACTCGCAGACGAAGTCCGCCTCCTCGGCCTCGAAGCGGTCCGCGGTGCGCGCAATCGCCTCGTTGACTTCGCGGAAGGCAGACTCCGTCCGCGCAATCGTTGCTTCATCCATGTGTTTCGTCTCCCTGACGTTCGGTTTCTGCTCCCTGAACGGGCGAAGGGCACAATCGGTCACGCATGGACTGGCCGGAGCCCGTCGAGCGCGTCTCGAACGCCCTGAAGGCGGCGGCGATCGACTCGCGCATCGAAGAGTTCACCGAGGGCGCGGCGACCGCCCGCGAGGCCGCGCGCGCGATCGGCTGCGACCTCTCGCAGATCGTGAAGTCCCTGGTCTTCGTGTGCGACGGCGCCTACGTCCTCGCGCTCGTGCCCGGCGACCGCCGTGCGGACGAGGGCGCGATCGGGGCGGCAGTGGGCGCCTCGGAAGTGCGCGTGGCGCAGGCCGAGGAGGTGCTGCACGCGACCGGCTTCGAGCCGGGCGCCGTGGCGCCGTTCCCGCGCCGCGCGGTCAC
>CAZDEX010000258.1:0-3236 GCA_964504405.1 uncultured Gaiellales bacterium
CGAGTAGCGCGGCCGTCGTGCTCGCGCTCGCGGGCTGCGGCAAGACATGGCAGCCGCAGTTCGTGTCGAGTGGAGTTGGCAAGGACCAGTACTGGGTCGTGCACCCGAAGGGGAGGACGAAGGCGGTCGTGGTCTTCCTGCACGGGCTCGGGCGAGACTCGGGCGAGCAGCTCGAGCCGTGGCAGGCGCACCTCGCGAGCGAGGGCTACGCCGTCATCTACCCGCGCTACGAGGACCCGCCGCCGGACATGCAGTCGCGCAACAACATCGTCGGCGCGGTCGGCCGCGCGCTCGGCGATCTCGGGCGCCCGAACGTCCCCTTGATCCTCCTCGGTCACTCGCGCGGCGGCCGGCTCGCCGTCGAGGCGGCGGCGTTCCTGAAGCCGAAGCTCGTCCTCGCGTTCTACCCCGGCCAGATCAACCCGCAGATGGAGCCGCCGACGAACTTCAAGCTGATCCCGCGCACGACGGACATCTGGCTGTTCGTCGGCGACCGGGACACGAGTGTCGGCAACAGCGGCGCGATCGAGATGGACCAGCGCCTGCTCTCGTTCGGCTTCCCCGCGAACCGCATCCACGGCGCGGTCATCCGCTCGCGCGGCTTCACGGCGAACCACATGTCGGTCTACGACCTGAGCCCGGCGGCGAAGAAGGCGATCTGGGAGCGCGCCGACGCGCTGATCGCGCAGGCACTACACGGGGCTTAGCGCGAGCCGCTCGCCGACGATCTCGTTCGCGGCGTCCTGTGCGCGGTCGTTGCCGGTGACCGCGGAGAGGAACGTGTCGCGGTCGAGCGCGAGCAAGTGCGCGTCGGTCACGGCCCGCACGGTCGCGGTGCGCGGGACGTCGCGCAGCAGCGCGATCTCGCCGACGCCCTTGCCCGGGCCCTCCGTCTTCGTGCCGTTCGCGAGCTCCACCGTGAGCTCGCCCGACTCGATCGCGTAGTAGCGGTCGCCTGGGTCGCCGGCCGAAAACAGGACCTGCCCCGCGCCGAGCTCCATTGGCTGCAACGACAGGGCGAGCCGCTCGACGGCCTGCTGCGGGAGCGGCGCGAAGAGCGGGATGCCGCGCAGCAGCTCCACGTGCGCCGGCTCGCCGCGGTCGAGCGCGGACAGCTTGCGCCAGAGCAGCGCAGCGAGGATCGGCAGGAAGAGCCCCGTGATCGCAAGCGCTGCGCGGATCCCGAAGAGGCCGATGAGGAGCGGGGCGAGGATCGCGCCGAGGCCGATCGTGGCGGCGAAGGTGCTCTCGACGACGCCGAACACCCGTGCCCGGACCGCGTCGGGGGCGTTTCGCTGCAGCAGCGTCAGCGCCGAGACGTCGACGAGCGTGTTGCCGATCCCGATCAGGGCGAGCATCGCGAGCGCGACGATCGTGTTCGGCCAGACCGCCATGAGGAGGAACGGGAGGCCCCACAGGAGCAGGCCGACCCCGAAGTCGCCGGCGAGCCGCTGGCGGCCGACGAGCGCCATCGCGACGACCGCGCCGACGAGCCCTCCGATCCCGCACGCCGAGTAGAGCCACCCCACGCCGCCGCTCCCGAGGCCGAGGAGCCGCAGCGCCGCGACGACGACGAGCACGCCCATCGCTCCTGCGACGACGGTCTGCGCGCCGTAGAGGCCGACGATCACGCGCAGCGAGGGCTCGCGGAGCACCGTCTTGAAGCCCGCGAGCAGGTCCCCGCGCGCGTGCTCCTCCTCGGCCTCACGCGCCACCGGCCGCTCCGGCCGCACGCGCGCGACGAGCAGCGCCGACCAGAGGTAGGTGCCGACCGTGAGAAGGAGCGCCGGGCCGATGCCCCACGTGGCGAGGATCGCGCCGCCGATCGCAGGCCCGGCGAACGTCGCCACGCTGTCGATCGTCGAAGACGAGACGTTCGCCGCGGTCAGCTCCTCCGGCGACGCCGCGAGCGCAGGCAGGAGTGCCGCCTGGGCAGGGTGGAACGCCGTGGCGATGATCGGGCCGAACGCAGCGAGCACGAAGACGGCCGCCACAGGTCCGTGGGTGAAGACGATCAGCGCGATCACGCCGACGAAGACCGCGCGGAGCAGGTCGGAGACGAGCATCACGCGCTCCTGTCGGAAGTGGTCGCCGAAGGCGGAGACGAACGGGCCGACGAGCGCGGCGGGGATCGTCCGCACGAGCGCCATCACGCCGACGGCGACGGCCCCGCCGTGCCGGTAGGCGAAGATGGCGATCGCGACCGAGTAGGAGTACTGGCCAGCCACCGAGCCGAGCCAGGCGAGCTGAAGCCGCCGCAGGTTCGCGTTGCGGAAGACGCTGCGGAAGGCGGCGGTCGATTCGGCCAGGCGGCGACCCACGCGCCTAGATTCGCAGGTGGCTTGTGTTTTTCAAGTGGGGATGGAAGATTTTGCGGAGCCCCAACGTCATGTGCACGACATTCCGCGAGTCTGCGGTTATTCCAAAGGAGGCAGGAAGATGTCGGAGCAGGACAAGGATCGCGTCGCCGCCAACGACGAAGACAACGGCGAGGACGTGGACGCGCACAGGCACGCCCAGGCCAACGACGAGGGTGGCGACGACGCCGACGACGTCGAGGCGCACCAGCACGCCGCGCGGGGCCAGCACAGCGGCCGCGGCGCGAGCGACGAGGGCGACGACGACGTCGAAGCCCACCAGCATTCCGGGCGCGGCTAGCTCGCGCGCTCACAAAGTGGTGTCACGAAGGCCCGGGCAACCGGGCCTTCGTCGTTTTCGTCCACGCGCACGCGCGGGCGCGCCGAGCGTTGACACCGCTCGGCAGGCCTGCGAAGAATCGCCTCTTCGCGTTCCATGCAAAGGGGGGTTGAGGTGTTCGTTCGTATTGCACGGTTTGAAGACGGCGAGGGGAACTGGGACGAGAGGATCTCTGCCGTTCGCGACCGCATCCGCGGAGCGGTGGGCTCGCAGGACGCGCCACCGATTTCTCGCGCTCTCATGTTGGTCGACCGCGAAGGCGGCCGTGGCGCCAGCGTGATGTTCTGCGAGACCGAGAGCGATCTCCAGCAGATCGACGCGATGATGAACAGCATGGACATGCCGGCCGGAGGGGGTCGCCGCGTCGGCGTGGAGATGTACGAGGTCGCCGTCGACAGCGAGAACTTGTAGGGAAGCCGTACGTGGTGTCTGACACCGTGTCGATGCGCCGCCGACAGCGCGGGCCGCGCACGGTGTCGGACACCTAGATGGTTGATCGGTTAATCGGCGTACGCGACGAGTTCGCGGCTGTTGATGCC
>CAZDEX010000259.1:0-3236 GCA_964504405.1 uncultured Gaiellales bacterium
GCGATCTTGCCGCTCGGGAAGCGGAGGAAGCAGAAGACGACGTCCTCGACGCCCGGGTGGATCGAAGCGCTGCCCTGCGCCGTCGCGAGCTCGGGGTCCTCGTCGAGGAAGTAGAGGATGACGGAGAGGTCGTGCACGCCGAGCGACCAGAGGGCGTTTTCGTTCGAGCGCACGATGCCGAGGTTGACGCGGTTCCCGTAGACGCAGAGCACGTCGCCGAGCTCGCCCTTGTCGATCAGCTCCTTCACCTTCAGGACGCCGGGGTGGTAGAGCAGCAGGTGGCCGGGCATCAGCACGAGGTCCTGCGCGTCGGCGAGCGAGACGAGCTCGTCCATCTCCGCGGCGCGCATCGCGGGCGGCTTCTCGACGAACACGTGCTTGCCCGCCTCGAGCGCCTGCTGGGCAAGCGCGTAGTGCGTCGGCACCGGGGTCGCGATCACGACGGCGTCGAGCGAGTCGTCCGCCAGCATGTCCTCGAAGCGCGGCGTCGTCTGCGCGCCCGGGTAGCGCGAGCCGAGCTGCGCGAGCTGCTTCTCGTCGAGGTCGCAGAGCCAGGTGAGCTCAGCGAGGTCGTTGAAGTTGCGGACGAGGTTCGGGCCCCAGTAGTTGAGGCCGACGACGCCGATCGTCGGCATCAAAGCTTCCAGACCTTGCCGTCGACCTCGTGCCCCTTGGTCGCGTTGCGGAAGTCGACGATCACCTTGCCGCGTTCGACCACGTCGGCGTAGTCGATCCCCGAGTGGTTGGTCACGATCGCGACGCAGTCGTACCGCTCGGGCTCGAGCGCCGCCGACGTCATCCCGTCGAACTCGGGCACGAACGGGTCGTGGTAGGCGACGTCCGCGCCCGCGTTGCGCAGCAGGTGGATGAGCTTCTCGGCGGGCGTCTCGCGCATGTCGCTGATGTCAGGCTTGTACGCGACGCCGAGAATGAGGATCTTCGACCCGCTGACGGACTTTTTCGCGCCGTGGTTCAACGCCTGCGAGATGATCGAGCGGCAGAAGTACGGCATGTTGTTGTTGACCTCGCCGGCGAGCTCGATGAAGCGCGTCGAGAAGTCGTACTCGCGGGCCTTCCACGTGAGGTAGAACGGGTCGATCGGGATGCAGTGCCCGCCGAGCCCCGGGCCGGGCTTGAACGACGCGAAGCCGAACGGCTTCGTCGCGGCTGCGTCGATCACCTCCCACACGTCGATCTCCATGCGGTCGCACAGCTGCGCGAGCTCGTTGACGAGCGCGATGTTGACCGCGCGGTAGATGTTCTCGAGCAGCTTCGTCAGCTCGGCCGCGTCGGGCGTCGACACCTCGTGCACCGCGTCGATCGCGGCGCGGTAGACGTCCGCCGCCGCCTTCGTGGACTCGGCGTTGATGCCGCCCACGACCTTCGGCGTCGTCTTGGTCGTCCAGTCCTCGCGGCCCGGGTCGACACGTTCGGGCGACATCGCGAGGTGGAAGTCCTCGCCCGCCTTCAAACCGGAGCCCTCCTCGAGGATCGGCCGGAGCACCTCGCGCGTCGTCCCCGGCCAGGTCGTCGACTCGAGCACGATGACCTGCCCGCGCTGCAGCACCGGCGCGAGGCTGCGGGCCGCGCTCTCGATCGCGCCGAGATCCGGCTCGCGCTGGCGTGACAGCGGCGTCGGCAGCGCGATCAGGACCGCGTGAGCGAGCTTCACCTGCTCGTAGTCGTTCGTCGCGACGATGAGGCCCTTGTTGGTCAGGACGCCCAGCCGCTCGGACGAGACGTCCTCGATGTGGCTCTCGCCGCGGTTCAGCGCGTCGACGACGTGCTTCTGCACGTCGACGAGCAGCACGCGCCGACCGGCTTCGGCGAAGGTGGCGGCCAGCGGCACGCCGACGTACCCGGCGCCGATGACGGCGACGTCGTAAAGGCTCTCCTCGGGCACGGCGGTCAAGCGTACAGGGCGGCCGCTACCCCTTCGGCGGCGTGCCCGTCGCCGTAGAGCTGGGGCGCATCCTCGGGGAACCGCGCGTCGCCGAGCGCGGCCTGCAGCTCCTCGGGCTCGGCGAGCGTGTTCGCCCCCGCCGCGACGGTGTCGACCCACTCCGTGCTCGGCCGGAGGGTGACGCAGGGCACGCGCAGCCAGTAGGCCTCCTTCTGGAGGCCGCCCGAGTCGGTGACGACGGTCTCGGCGCCGGCGACGAGCGCCAGCATCTCGAGGTAGCCGAGCGGCTCGACCGCCTCGACGTTCCCCCCGAGGGCGATCCCGTGCTCCTCGAGCGCATGGTCTGTGCGGGGGTGGACGGGGAACACGTACTCGCGGTCGCTCGCGTTCACCGCCTCGACGATGCGCCGCAACCGGTCTGGCTGCGTGTTCGCCTCGCGGTGGATCGTCAGCGCCGTATAGGCGCGCGACGGCTGCGCGGCGGCGCGCCTGGCGATCGGGACGAAGAGCCGCGTCGCGTCGGCCATCACGTCGCCGACCACTTCGATGCGCCCTGCGATGCCCTCGCTGCGCAGCTGGTCCGCCGAGCGCTCGTCGGGCGCGAGGAGGAGCGCGGCCGCGCGGTCGACCTCGATGCGGTTCCGCTCCTCCGGCATCGTGAGGTCGAAGCTCCGCAGCCCCGCCTCGACGTGTGCGACCGGAACCTCGCCCGCCGCGCGGGCGCCGGCGGCGGTCGTGTTCGTGTCGCCGTAGACGAGGACCCAGTCCGGCTGCTCGAGCTCGACGACGTCGCGGATCGGCCCGGCCATCGCATCGACGTCGGCCGTGCGGAGGTCGAGCCGGTATGCCGGCTCGGGGATCGACAGCTCGTCGAAGAACACCTGCGACATCTCCGGGTCCCAGTGCTGGCCGCTGTGGAGAACGACCTCGTCGATGCCCGCGGCGCGCAGCGCGACCGAGAGCGGCGCCGACTTGATGAACTGCGGGCGGTTGCCGACCACGGAGAGAACGCGCATCGCCGCTACGATACGCACCGCTTCCCGGGCCGTTAGCTCAGCTGGTAGAGCAGGGGACTCTTAATCCCAAGGTCGAAGGTTCGATCCCTTCACGGCCCACCTTACGAGGTGTTGTGCGAACCGCCGCCGGAATCCTGTAGGTGGGGATGATCCGGCGGCGGTCGTGCACTTGGATGTCCTTGATGAGGAGCCGGAGTAGCTCTTTGGCTTGTTCGGGGTTCTCGTTGGCGACGATTGCTTCGAGCTGGTCGGCGAGCCCTTGGAGGGCGGCGGCGTCGGGCGGTGTGTGCGTCTGTGTGGCGAGGCGGGCGGCGAGG
>CAZDEX010000260.1:0-3222 GCA_964504405.1 uncultured Gaiellales bacterium
CCGTCCGCAGACCTTTCCCGCGAGGCGCTGGCTTTTCGGCTCGAGCGGCTCGAGTCGGGAGCGCCCGTGCGGGTCGAGACTCCGGGCGATTCTGATTCGCGGAGCGAACCAGAATCACGGGTTACGCCGACGCCGGAATCGCCCGTCACGGTTGAACTGGTGCAGCTCCAAGAGGCATGGCGTAGAAGCATCCTCCCCGCGGTCGAGCAGCGGTCGATCCCGATCGGGAAGACGCTCGCGGAGGCGCACCCCTCGTCACTCGCGGGGAACACGCTCACGCTCGAGTTCCCGCAGACGGCCGCGTTCCACCTCAAGCTCGTCGAGGACCCGAAGAACGCCGCCATGCTGCGCGACGCGCTCTACGAGGTGACGGGACGCAAGCTCGCGGTCGAGTTCGAGCTTGGCGAAGGCGGGCATGAACGCAGCGACGACGACTCGCCGACGAGCGAGGAAGACGTCCTCGAGCTGATGAAGAGCACCTTCGACGCAAGGGAGCTGGACGAATGAGCTTCGACCTCAACGCACTCATGAAGCAGGCGCAGGAGATGCAGTCGCAGATGCAGCAGATGCAGGAAGAGGCATCGAAGGAGACGGCCGAAGCGACTGCAGGCGGCGGCATGGTCACCGTCGTCGCGACGGCCGGCGGCGAGATCAAGGAGCTGCGGATCGATCCGAAGGCGATCGACCCGAACGACCCCGAGATGCTCGCCGACCTCGTCATGGCCGCCGCGAACGAGGCGCTGCGCTCCGCGCACGCCAAGGTCGAGGCGAAGATGAAGAGCATGCTGCCGCCCGATCTCGGCGGCCTCCTGCCGGGTCTCTAGGGCCATCGACGAGAACTTCCTCGCGAAGCTGATCGACGTCGGCTCGCAGGTCGAGGTCGACGAGGGCACCGTGCTCGTCGACGCCGAGACGTCGCGCAGCGGCCTCCTCCTCGTCATGCAAGGCGTCCTGCTCGTCGAGACGCCGGAGGGCGAGGAGGAGCGCGGGCCGGGTCGCATCGTCGGCGAGTGGGAGAAGCTCGACGGCTCCGACGACGTGCGCGTGACGGCGAAGACCGACGCGCGGCTGATCGCCGTCGACCGCTCTGCCTACGAGGCGGCTCTTACGGGCTGAGCCGCGCGCGGATCGCCGCGCGGATGCGGTCCGCGACGGCGGGCATGTCGCGGTCCATCGCCGCGAACTCGCGTTGCGCCATCACGATCACGGTCAGCGGCGTCGTCGCGACGACGGTCGCGGTACGCCGGTCGGTCTCGAGCAGGCCGATCTCGCCGAAGAAATCGCCGGGGCCGAGCTCGCCCAGGATCTCTCCGTCCTTACGCACCTCGGCGACCCCGTCCTCGATCACGAAGAACTCGTGCGCGAAGCGTCCCTGCGTCGCGAGCTCCTCGCCCTCGGGCACGGTGACCTCGTCGGTCCATCGCGCGAGCTGCTCGAGCTCCTTCTTCGAGAGCTTCGAGAAGAGGGTGACCTCTCTGAGTCGTTTCGCCTCCATCGAGAGGCGATCTTGCCAAACGCTGCGCTGGAGTTCTAGTAGCCGCCGCCGCCGCTCCCGCCGCCGCAGGCGGCGAGAAGGAGCGGAAGCACTGCGAGCGCGACGAGCAGCAGCAGTGTGATCCGTGAACCGGGCATGCAGGTGATACGGCCGACCGGCCTCGTCGGATTGGGCGGGCACAATGGGCGCGGTGTTCAGCCCCTCGGTCGAGAACCTCGTCGCCCAGCTGACCCGCCTCCCGGGCGTCGGGTCGCGGACGGCGCAGCGGCTCGCCTTTCACATCCTCCAGCGGCCGAAGGACGAAGCGCTCGCCCTCGCGCAGGCGCTCGAAGAAGTGAAGGAGCGCGTCCGGTTCTGCCGCGAGTGCGGGAACCTGACCGAGGACGAGGTCTGCGCGATCTGCACCGACGCGCGGCGCGACCATGCGCTGATCTGCGTGGTCGAGCAGCCGGTCGACGTCGTGTCGCTCGAGCGCACGGCGGAGTACCGGGGGCTCTACCACGTGCTCGGCGGCGCGCTCTCGCCGCTCGACGGCGTCGAGCCGAGCGACCTCCGTATCGACGAGCTGCTGCGGCGTGTCGAGGCGAACGGTGTTCAGGAAGTCGTGCTGGCGACGAACCCGAACATGACGGGCGAAGCGACCGCTGCGTTCCTCGCCGACCGGCTACGCGGTCGCGTCCGCGTCACCCGGCTCGCCAGCGGGCTCCCCGTCGGCGGTGACCTCGAGTACGCCGACGAGGTCACCCTCGGTCGGGCCCTGTCGGGCCGACGCGAGATGTAGCGCCTGGTCGACGACGAGCGCGAGGAAGCGCTCGGTGCGGTACGCGATCCAGAAGCACACCGCGGCGAGCGGCAGCTCGGCGAAGACCGCGAGATAGACCGCGTTCCGCAGCTCGTCCGCGTGGCTCTCGAGGACGATGTCGAACCATGCGTCGGTGACGAGCAGCGTCCCGGTCGCGGCGGAGAGCGCGCCGACCCACGGCGACCGCCGCCAAGCCGCGAGGGCGGTGAGCAGGAACGACAGGGCGAGCCCCGTGTCGAAGCCCGACCAGGCGAGGTCCCAGCGCCGCGTCTCGTGATGCGGGGATAGGGAGGCCGACAGCCAGATCGCCCACGGCAGCAGCGCGAGCCCCGTGAGGGTGAAGACGACCATCACGAGCTGGCGGAGGGTGCCGAGGCGCATCCCTACACTGTCGCAAATGACCACTGTCGAATTCGAAGCAGTCCCCGCCGTCGAGAGCCGGCAGCGGACGCCCGGCCTCGTCGTGATGAAGTTCGGCGGCACGTCGGTCGGCGACACCGACAAGCTGAAGCGGGTCGCGGAGCGGCTCGTCGCCGCGCGCGAGGCGGGGACGAAGGTGGTCGCGGTCCTCTCCGCGATGGGCAAGACGACCGACGAGCTGATCCGCCTCGCCCACGAGGTGTCGCCGTCGCCGCACCCGCGCGAGTACGACCTGCTGGTCTCGACGGGCGAGCGGATCTCGAACGCGCTGTGCGCGATGGCGATCCACGACCTCGGCCACGAGGCGGTCTCGTTCACCGGCTCTCAGGCCGGCATCGTCACGGACAGCAGCCACACGAAGGCGAAGATCGTCGAGGTGCGCGCGCAGCGGATCCACGACGCGCTGCTCGAGGACAAGATCGTGCTCGTCGCCGGCTTCCAGGGCGTCTCGAGCGCGACCCACGATGTGACGACGCTCGGCCGCGGCGGCTCCGACACGACCGCC
>CAZDEX010000261.1:0-3220 GCA_964504405.1 uncultured Gaiellales bacterium
GTTCCCGACGATCGGGCAGATCTGGCACGCGCAGCAGCTGCGCGGGGCGGAGGTGCACGTCGTGCCGCCCGACCAGGTCGAGGACGCGATCGACGAGCGCACCGCAGTCGTTTCGATCACGGCGGTCTGCTACCGGAACGGCGCGCGGCTTCCCGCGGAGGAGATCGCGCGCCTCGGCAAGGAGAAGGGCGCGCTCGTCGTGCTCGACGCCTACCAGGCGGCGGGCACGTATCCGCTCGACGTCCAGGAGCTCGGCGTCGACGTGCTCGCGTCGGGCGTCCTGAAGTACCTGCTCGGCTCGGCCGGCCTCGGGTTCATGTGGGTCCGTCCGGGGTTGTCGCAGGAGCTCGTCCCCACGGAGACGGGGTGGTTCGCGGACAAGGACATCTTCGAGATGGATCACCGCGACTACTCGCCGTCGCCGACGGCGCGGCGTTTCCAGTCGGGCACGCCGCCGGTCCCGTCGATCTACGCCGGGGTCGCCGGGATGGAGCTGATGGAGGAGATCGGCATCGCCGCGACGCGCGACCACGTGACGCAGCTGAACGAGCGCCTGATCGCGGGCGTCGACGAGCTGGGCGGGACGGTCGTCACGCCGCGCGACCCCGAGCGGCGCGGCGCGCTCGTGTGCATTGCCTCGACCGACGCGTCGGCGCTCGTCGCCGCGCTCGCCGCGGACGGGGTCGTCACTTCGGAGCGCGACGGGAATCTGCGAGTCTCGGCGCACGCCTACAACGTGGAGTCCGACATCGACGCGGTGCTCGCGTCGCTGGCCGAGAACCGCCGCCTGCTCGCCTGATTCTCGGCGTTATCGGCGGCCGTTGCCGACGGTGAGCGTGAGAACCTTCGGGGCTGCCGGTCGATCGCGCTGCGTAAAGCGGGCGTAAAACGACTTCTGCGAGGGTCGTGAACTTCGATCCGGGGGCCGATATAGCGCCGGGCGGGCATTTCCATACCAGGAGGTTCGACATGCTCAAGAAGGCTCTCGTTCTGGCGCTCGGCGTCGTGCTTGCGGCCGGCATCGGCGGCACCGCGGCCCGAGCCGCAACGGATCCCGTGGCGGCCGTGCAGGCCGACGTCCAGAAACTCGTGACGGACGCGACGCTGCTCCACAGCACGATCGAGGCGGATGCACAGAAGATCTCCGCCGATGTGCAGTCGCTGCAGGGCTCGACCGACAAGGCAACGATCCGCGCGACGTTGAAGGCGGATTGGCAGAAGGTGCAGGCCGACCGTGCTCAGCTCTGGCCGCCCGTGCAGGCCGATTGGGCGCAGCTGAAGACGGACATTCAGGCAGTACATGCTGCGAAGGCGGGCAAGGGCCAGCTCGAGCCGCTGCTCAAGCAGGCGAACGAGGCGCTCGCGGCTCAGCGCGCCGCGGTCAAGCAGGCGCTCGACGCCGCCCACCAGGCTGCGCAGGCGCTTCGCGACAGCCTGAAGAAGAAGTAACGCCACCCCACGGGTCTGCAGCTCGCGCGTGCCCGGCGAGCTGCAGACCGAATCGACGTGGGGCGCGCATGGCCGAGAGGGAATCTCGGCCGCTCCGCCGTCCCGTCGAGGACGCTCGCATCCGTGAGCGCACCGGTGTCTGACACCCGTTCGGACGGCCCAGGACACCGAAAGCCCGCATGCGGCGGCGCTTCGCCTGGTTCAACTGCTGACTGACACCGTTGTCTGTCGAAGGCGCAAGAAGCGGTAGCAACTTGCATTCGGCGCACCTGACATTTTATAAAACGCAGTAGTGCTCCTTCGCGAGGTCGGATATGCGCGGCCCGGGTCCCTCGACGAGGCGCTCGAATTGCTGCGCGCCGACGACGGCGCCCGCGCCCTCGCAGGCGGTCAGACGCTGATCAACGTGATGAAGGCGCGGGCCGGCTCGCCGGACGCCCTGATCGATCTCGGCGGCATCGACGAGCTGAAGGGGATCGAGCTCGGCGCCGACGGGACGCTCGAGATCGGGGCGATGACGACGTACACGGAGATCGTCGAGTCGAGCGAGGCGCGCGCACGGCCCATCCTCGGCCAGGTGTGCGCGCAGATCGCCGACGTGCAGGTGCGGAACCGCGGCACGATCGGCGGCAACCTCTGCACGAGCGACCCGACGAACCACCTTCCGCCGCTGATCGCCGCGCTCGGAGCACAGCTGACGATCGCGGGCGCCGACGGCGTGCGCACGATCCCCGCATCGGAGTTCTTCCTCGGCGTCTACATGACGGCCGCAGGGCCGGGCGAGCTGTTGACGAAGATCACGATCCCGGCGGGCCGGCAGGACGGCTTTGCGGCCGTCACGCTCGGCGTCGAGGGAACGTGCATCGCGAGCGCGGCTGCCTCGATCAACGGCTCGGTCACCGTCGCGCTCGGCTGCGTCGACGCCATCCCCGTGGTCGTGCAGCCTGCATCCGCCGGCGAGGAGGACGTGCGCGCCGCCGTGCGCAGCGCGTCGCTCGAGCCGCCGTCCGACGTGCACGCCTCCAGCGACTACCGCACCCACCTGGCTGAAGTCCTCGCCGTCCGCGCCGTCAACCAAGCACAGGGAGCCAGCTGAATGCCGGTCTCGACCGAGAAGACGATCTCCGTCACGATCAACGGCACGACCTACGAGCGCGAGGTGGAGGCACGCAGGCTGCTGATCCACTTCATCCGCGACGACCTCGACCTCACCGGCAGCCACATCGGCTGCGACACCGGCAACTGCGGCGCGTGCTCGGTGATCGTGGACGGGACGCTCGTGAAGAGCTGCATGATGCTCGCCGTCCAGGCCGACGGCTCGACGGTCGAGACGGTCGAGGGGCTCGCCGACGGCGAGGAGCTGAACAAGCTCCAGCAGGCGTTCAGCGCGCACCACGCGCTGCAGTGCGGCTACTGCACGCCCGGGATGCTCATGAGCTCGACCGCGCTCCTGCGCTCGAACCCGCGTCCGTCGGACGACGAGATCAAGAAGGCGCTGCAGGGGAACATCTGCCGCTGCACCGGCTACTGGAACATTTTCGAGGCGGTCAAGGCGGCGGCGGAATGAGCGCCGTCGTAGGCTCGCCGGAGACGGTAAAGAGCGAAGGTGCCGGCTCCGCCGGCGCCGTAGCGGAGGCCGTGACGACCGCGCCCGAGACGACCGAGGTCGAAGCCCCCGCCGAGACCTGGAAGGGCCAGAACGTCCCGCGCAAAGAAGACCGCCGCCTCGTCCAGGGGCAGGGCGTCTTCGTCGACGACGTCAAGCGGCACG
>CAZDEX010000262.1:0-3218 GCA_964504405.1 uncultured Gaiellales bacterium
ATCCCGGCGGCGGTGCCCTGGACGCCGTCGAGCGCGTGGGAGCGGAAAGAGACCGTGATCAGCACGAGCGAGAGCAGCACGAGGACGCCCACGACGATCCGGCGCTTCAGGGCGCTGGAGCGGCTCGATGGGTACCCGGAGGACGCGGCGCGCTGGACGGAATTGCCCAGGACCGCAAGGCGGACGGTCCGGTTGCGAGGCACCTGCGGCGCAGTCTAGCGGGGTCTCCCCCTAGTCAGCCAGCGCCGGTTCGGCCGACCCGGCGTCGATCGCCGCGGCGTCCTGCTTCCGCACCGTGACAAGGAGCACAAGGGCGCCGAGCACGAGCATCCCCGCGCCGACCGCGAAGGCGACGTGGGAGCCGCTGACGGTCGCATGCGTGCGGACGAGAGCGCCGATCGGCGTCACGGCCCCGGCGAGCAGGTGGTTCGTGCGCGAGGTGGCGAGCGACGCGAGGATCGCGAGCCCGAGGGCGCCCCCGACCTGCTGCGACGTGTTCAGGAGCCCGGAGGCGAGCCCGGCGTCAGCCGCGGCGACGTTCGTCGTCGCGAGCAGCGTGCACGGGACAAAGGTGAGCCCCATCCCGATCGAGACGATGAGGATCGTCGGCAGGACGTCCTTGACGTACACCCCGTGATCCGGGAGCCGCGCGAAGTAGAGAAGACCGATCGTGCCGAGGGTCAGCCCGATGTACGCGACGGCACGCACGCCGATCCGCTGGATCAGCACGTTGGAGAGCCCGGCGCCGACGATGATCCCGAACGTGAAGGGAACGAACGCCAGACCGCCCTTGAGCGGGCTGTAGCCGAGGATCTGCTGCAAGTAGAGCGACGCGAAATAGAACATCGCGAACAGCCCCGCCGCGACGAAGAGCATCGTGCCGTTGCTGCCGGTGAGCGAGCGCAGGCGGAAGATGCCGAGCCTGATCAGGGGTGCGCGCGACCGCTGCTCGATCGAGACGAATGCGATCAGCAGCAGGATCGCGAGCGCAGCCAGCCCGAGCGTCTTGCCCGAGAGCCAGCCGTACGCGGGCGCCTTCACGATCGCATAGACGAGCACGAGCAGCCCACCCGTGACTGTCGTCGCGCCCGCGACGTCGTAGGTCGCCGGGCGCTCTTCCGCGCGCGTGTTCGGCACGAAGCGCAGCGCGAGGAGCGTCGCGACGATCCCGATCGGGAGGTTGATGAAGAACACCCAGCGCCACGACAGCCACTCCGTCAGCGCACCGCCAATCACGAGCCCCGCGGCCGCTCCGCCCGCGGCGATCGCGCTCCACACGCCGAGCGCCTTCGTGCGGTCGGCGCCCTCTTCGAACGTCGTCGTGACGATCGAGAGCGCGGCCGGCGAGACGAGCGCGCCGCCGAAGCCCTGGAGCGCGCGGCCGGCGATCAGCACCGACGAGGAATCCGCGATGCCGTTGATCGCGGAAGCGACCGTGAAGATGATCACGCCTGCGATGAACAGGCGCTGGCGCCCGAGGAGGTCGGACGCGCGCCCACCGAGCAGGAGGAAACCGCCGAAGACCAGCGTGTACGCGTTGACGATCCACTGCAGGTCCGACGGCGAGAAGTGCAGCTTGACCTGGATCGTCGGCAGCGCCACGTTCACGACGGTCGCGTCGAGGATGACCATGAACTGCGCGATGCAGACGATGACGAGGACGAGCCAGCGGTTGGGTTCGGATCTCACCGGTCGGAACCTACCGATCGCGCACGTGCACCCAGAGGGTTCCCCACTCGCTCTCCAGGTACTGCTCGAAGCGAAAGCCGAGCTTGCCCATCACGTTCCGGGACGCGACGTTGGGCTCGGTGGTGATCGAGACGGCTCGGCCGAAGTCGAGCGGGCCGAACACCCACTCGACCGAGGCTGCGCCCGCCTCGGTCGCGATGCCCCGTCCCCACCACGCCGGGTCGAGCGCCCAGCCGACCTCGGGATCGTGAGGCCACGCACGGTGGAACTGCGGCCCGCTCCGCCCGATCAGCTCGCCGGTCGCCTTCCAGACCACGCCGAGGAGGCCGAACCCGTGCTCGTCCCAGTGGCGCTGCCAGCGGTCGAACGCCTCGTCGCTCTGCGCACGCGTCTGCACGCCCGCGAGGTGCCGCGTGAAGGTGGGGTCGGCGTTCCAGCGCGCGACCGTGTCGCGGTCGTCCTCGACGAAGCGGCGGAGGACGAGCCGGCCGGTCTCGATCACAGCGTGATCGTCGCCTGCGTGTACGTGGCGACGGGACGGAACCCGACGGACTCGTTGATGTGGCGCATCGGAGCGTTCTCCTCGGCATTGTTCGTGGTCACCGCCTCGACCTCGGGGTGGTCCGCGCGGAGGCGACGGAGCGATTCGCGCTTGACCGCGCTCGCGAACCCGAGGCCGCGGAAGGCAGCCACGGTGCCGGTGTCGTCGGTGAACGCGGCCGTCGAGCCCTCCGAGATCCGCAACTCGGTGAACGCGCCGATCACGCCGTCATCCCGCAACGCCACGGTGACGCGCATCTCGCGCGCCCGCGCGACGAGCGCCGCCTCCGATGCGCGCACCCGCTCCGCACTCGCGGTCGGATAGTCGATCTCGTCCGATCCCGGCGCGTCGTCCATCGCCGCCCGCGCACGCACGAACGCGTCGAGATGCTCGTCGGGCACACGTGTCAGCCACGTCACGGCGGCCCAACCGTCTGGGAGAGCCGGTTCGGGGATCGCGGCAGCGAAGCGCAGCACCGACATGACCTGACGCTGCCCGTCGCGCGCACCGAGACGCGCGGCGAATGCCCGGCCGTCCTCGGTCGCGTAGTGCGCGTGAACCTGCTCGGCCCCCCGCTCCCGCGCCCGCGCGAGCGCGGCTCCGGCGAGCGCCGTCCCGACGCCGCGGCGACGCGCGTCGGGACGGACCCGTAGATCGAGGAACGTCGCCTTCGGCCCGTGCACGTAGAGGCTCGCGTACCCGCCGTCGCCGAGCCAGTCGAAGCTCTCGTGCGTCGTCGGCTGGTTGCGGATGAACGCGAGCGCCTCTGCCGCCGACCGTCCCGGATCACCCGGGAGCCGGCATGCCTGCTCGATCTCGACCATCGCCAGGAGGTCCGCGTCGGGTGCGGTCCGCCCGTCGATCTCGCGGATGGTCATCCGTTAATAGTGGCGGCGGCCGTTGCGCGAGCGGGAACGCGCGCGCGCCGAGCGATGGATCGCGTCGAACTCCTCGAGGCTGCGTCCCGAGCCGACCGCGACGCACGTCA
>CAZDEX010000263.1:0-3217 GCA_964504405.1 uncultured Gaiellales bacterium
GTCCATCACGATCGCCGGGTGGCCCTCGGCGGCCGAGATGTTGACGAGCCGGCCCTCGGCGAGCAGATAGATGCGACGCCCGTCGGCCATCGTGAACTCCTCGACGAAGTTGCGCGCGTCGCGCGTCTCCGTCGAGAGATCACGGAGTGCCGGGATGTCGATCTCGACGTTGAAGTGGCCGGTGTTGGCGACGATCGCGCCGTCCTTCATCACCTCGAAGTGCTGGCGGGCGATCACGTGCTTGTCGCCGGTCGCCGTGACGAACACGTCGCCGACCTTGGCCGCCTCGATCATCGGCATGACCTCGTAGCCGTCCATCAGCGCCTCGAGCGCGCGCATCGGATCGACCTCGGTCACGATCACGTGAGCGCCCATGCCCTTGGCACGCAGCGCGACACCGCGACCGACCCAGCCGTAGCCCGCGACGACGAACCGGCCGCCGGCGATCAGGACGTTGGTCGCGCGGATGATGCCGTCGATCGTCGACTGGCCCGTGCCGTAGCGGTTGTCGAAGAAGTGCTTCGTGCGTGCTTCGTTCACGGCGATCACCGGGAACGCGAGCGCGCCGTCGGCCTCCATCGCCTTGAGCCGGATGACGCCCGTGGTCGTCTCCTCCATGCCGGCGATGATGTCGCCGAGCTGCTCGCGGCGCGCGCTGTGCAGGACCGAGATCACGTCGGCCCCGTCGTCCATCGTCAGCTGCGGCTTGTGATCGACGGCGGCCTCGATGTGCGAGTAGTAGGTGTCGTTGTCCTCGCCCTTGATCGCGAAGACTGCGATGTCGTACTCGTCGACGAGCGCGGCAGCGACGTCGTCCTGGGTGGAGAGCGGATTCGACGCGCAGAGCACGACGTCCGCGCCGCCGGCCTTGAGCGTCCGCATCAGGTTCGCGGTCTCGGTGGTCACGTGGAGGCAGGCGGAGATGCGGTAGCCCTCGAGCGGCTTCTCACGCTCGAACCTTTCGCGGATCGCCTGCAGGACCGGCATCTGCCGGTCGGCCCACTGAATCCTGCGCACGCCCTCGGGGGCGAGCGAGATGTCCTTCACGTCGTGTCGCTTCGTCGTAGCCATGAATCCTTCCGTTTGCGTCGCGGGGCAGTCTAGTTAGGCCGCTTGGTTTTCAGAGACGAGGAGCCGTTCGTGCTTGCGCTGCTCCCACTCGACCCAGGAGCCCGTGTCGTCGCCGGCGGCGAGCCACGCGTCGACCTCGCGGCGCAGGTCGGAGTCGCGGCGCAGCCGGCGGGCGAACGCGAGCTCCGCGAGCTCGAGCCCGAAGCGCGAGCGCAGCTCGCGCAGGGAGCGCAGGCGGTTCAGCTCCCCGAGGCCGTAGAGGCGGTAGCCGGAGGTGGTGCGGCGCGGGACCACGAGCCGGTGGTCCTCGAGGTAGCGGAGCATCCGGGCCGACCAGCCGGTCTCGGCGGCCGCGGCGCCCACGGTGAGAGGTTCCTGCATTCGCCGGAACCTTACCACAGTCGTGTGAAGGTCAGGTACCTGGTACCTACCGAACGGGCTCGCACCTCGATGCGCCGCCAGCAGGTACGAGGGGCTTAGGGCGCCGACGTGCCCTGGCGCCCGTAGGCGTCTTCCAGCCGGACGACGTCGTCGAGGTGCGGCGTCGAGACCTCGAGGATGGTCGTGTCCTCGAGCGCCGTCACCCGGTGCACGGTGCCCGGCACGTAGTGGAAGGCGACGCCGGCGGCGATCACCTCTTCGTTCAGCACCGAGTCCCCCACCTCCCCGAGCTCGAGCTTGGCGCGGCCGGACTGGACGAGCCACGACTCTTCCTTCTCGCGGTGGAACTGCAGCGAGAGCGAGTGGCCGGCCTTCACGAACAGCACCTTCCCGACGTAGAGGTCGGTGTGCGCCCAGATCAGCTCGTAGCCCCACGGCTTCTCGACCTTGCGCACGTCGAAGCTCCAGCGGTCGAGCGAGTCGATGTTGGGCGAGTCGATGCTCACGTCGCTCGATCCTCTCAGATCCGCTCCGGCGCCGGCAGAGCCGGCGCCTTCGCGCTCGGCCGGCTCCGTCGAGCCTACGCCGGTCACAACCACTCCGGATGTGCAGCGACGTGGTCCTGCGCGACCCGCAGCTCCTTGGGCGTGTTCACCGTCAGCCAGAGGCCCCGGTGGCGGAACGCGCGCAACGCTCCCTCGCCGGCGAGCTCGGGGAACGTCGTCGACTCGTGATCGCCCTTGTCGGGGAAGCGCTCGATCGCCTCCGGCGCGAGCACGTAGTTGCCGCAGTTCACCCAGAACGAGACGTGGCCGCCTTCGCGGAAGCCGTGCACCACGTCGTCGTCGTCGACGTCGACGAGCCCGAACTGCGACTTCGGCTGGGCAACGGTGATCGTCGCCTTCGCCCCGCTCGCGCGGTGCGCGGCGAGCAACCCGTCGTAGTCGACGTCGACGAGCTCGTCGCCGTTCAGCGCGTAGACGTCGCCGTCCTCCTGGCGGTGCTGCGCCGCAAACTTGATCCCGCCGCCGCGCCCGAGCCGCTCGGGCTCTTCGGCCGCGACGATCTCCGCGCCGAGCCCGGCGAGCTCCGACTCGAAGAGCGGGCCCTGGCCCGCAGCGCACGCGAAGATCACGCGCGTCACGCCGGCGTTCACCAGACGACCGACCTGGTAGGCCGCGAGCGGCTTCCCGGCGACCTCGACGAGCGCCTTCGGGCGTCCGCCCGCAGCGTCACCGAGCCGCTCGGCCTTGCCGCCGGCGAGGACGATCGCCTCCAACTGACCTAGGCCTCCTGCGGCTCGCGCTCGGGCGTTTCCGGGAAGACGTCCGTCGGGGAGACCGGCCGGCCGATCCCCTCGTAGGCAAAGCCCTTGCGCCGCGTCTCTGCCGGATCGAGGAGATTGCGACCGTCGACGATCAGCGGGTTCGCCATCGACTTGCGCACCTCGTCGGAGGCGAGACCGCGCAGCTCGTCCCATTCGGTGACGATCACCGCCGCGTCGGCGCCGCGCACCGCGTCCCCGACGCTCGACACGACCTCGACGCCCTTCGGGAGCTTCGAGCCGTCGGCGACCGGGTCCCAAGCGCGCACCTCGGCGCCCTCGGCGAGCAGGCGCGATGCCAGCACGATCGACGGCGCCTCGCGCATGTCGTCGGTGTTCGGCTTGAACGCGAGACCGAGGAGCGCGATCGTCTTGCCGCGCAGCGGGCCGAGGTGGCGCTTCAGCTTGCCGATCACGCGCCGCTTCTGGAGCTCGTTCACC
>CAZDEX010000264.1:0-3209 GCA_964504405.1 uncultured Gaiellales bacterium
GCGCGCCGCCGTGCGGCGAAGGAGCTGCGCCGCCGGAAGAAGAACGCGAAGCTCGCCGACGACGAGGTGACGCTCGCCGAGACCGGCATCCGCGTGTTGCGGTCGAAGCCGGTGTTCACGACGCCGAACTACGCGGTGCCGGAGCCCGAGCCGGAGGAGCGCGAGACGATCGTGCGCCAGCACTGCTACGTGTGCAAGCAGGAGTACACGACGCTGCACCACTTCTACGACCAGATGTGCCTCGAGTGCGGCGACTTCAACTACGCGAAGCGGAGCGAGACCGCGGACCTGACCGGACGCGTCGCGTTGCTCACAGGCGGTCGCGTGAAAATCGGCTACCAGGCCGGGATCAAGCTGTTGCGCGCGGGCGCGTCGCTGATCGTCACGACGCGCTTCCCGCGCGACGCGGCGCAGCGCTACGCGCGCGAAGAGGACTTCGAGGAGTGGGGCGACCGGCTCGAGATCTTCGGGCTCGATCTCCGGAACACGCCGGTGGTGGAGGACTTCTGCCACCAGCTGCTGACGACGCGCGACAGGCTCGACTTCATCATCTCGAACGCGTGCCAGACGGTTCGCCGCCCGCCGGAGTTCTACCGGCACATGCTCGAGAACGAGCGGGCCGCGGATCCCGGGCTGCTCGAGCATGTACACGACACGCTCCCCGCGCGGCGCGAGCTCTTCCCCGAGGGGCTCCTCGACAAGGACTTGCAGCAGGTCGACCTGAGCGAGAACAACTCGTGGCGGTTGCTCCTCCACGAGGTGTCGACCGTCGAGCTCCTCGAGACGCAGCTCGTGAACGCGGTCGCGCCGTTCGTCCTCAACGCGCGCCTTAAGCCGCTGATGCTGCGCACGCCGGAGCGCGACAAGCACATCGTCAACGTCTCGGCGGTCGAGGGGCAGTTCTACCGCAAGTTCAAGACGACCCGGCATCCGCACACGAACATGGCGAAGGCGGCGCTGAACATGATGACGCGCACGTCAGCCGCCGACTACGCGAACGACGGCATCCACATGAACAGCGTCGACACCGGCTGGGTGACCGACGAGGATCCGGCGCACATCGCCGACCGCAAGGCGGTCGAGCACCGCTTCTCGCCACCGCTCGACATCGTCGACGGGGCGGCCCGGATCGTCGACCCGATCATCAGCGGCTTCAACACCGGCGAGCACGCCTGGGGCCAATTCTTCAAGGACTATCGCCCGACCGACTGGTAGAGGCGGGGGCTGGGACTGAACCTGGTTCGCTCTTTGAACCAGGTTCAAGAGTTTCCCGACGGCGAGTGGGCGATCGTGCCTACGATGTCAGGCTGTGTTTTTCCTGGAGGTGATCTGGCGGAGCGCCGGCGCGTACGCATTTGCGCGCGACGGCGAGACGTTCACGGACGGAGGCCTGCTCGCGGGCGAGCCCGCGACCGTGCACGTCCTCGAGCACGAGATCCCCGCCCGGCTGCTGACGGTGCCCGAGCTGATCGAGCTCGCGGAGGGGCCGCCCGCCGAGTTCGAGCTGGGGGACAGCGCGAAGGTCCTGTTCGCCCTGATCGAGCTCGCGAAGCGGTCGGTCAGCGAGGGGATGGTGCACCCGATGCTGACCGGCGGGAACGGCCGCTGGTACGCGTACTGGGGCTCGACGATCGACGAGCACATCCAGTCGCAGCTCGACGAGATCGCGGCGGCGCTGCCGTTCGTCGGCACGGAGGGCTTTCACGAGGACCGCGACGCGACGATCGGCGACCTCTACCCGCAGCTCGTCGACCACATCGCGCGCGAGCGGATCGTCGCTGCGGGCGTCCGGCTCGGCTCGCGTGTCGGGCGGCGCACGGCGGTCGACGCGTTCCTCGACGGGCTGTCGTCGCCCGACCCGGAGCTGCCCGGCGGCTTCGGCTACGGCGCACTCGAGAAGCGGCTGACGAAGTGGGTCGACGAGGGGCTCGCGGAGCCGAAGGAGGCGACGTGGCTCCTCGGCCTGCATCTCGAGGAGGACCGGCTCGAGCTGTGGCTGCATGCCGACGACGATTCGTCTTTGGCGCTGCCCGTCTCGCTGCTCTGGGAGGGCGGGGAGGACGGCTTCGCGTTCGTGCGCTCCGGCGATCCTTTGGGCGATCTCGAGTCGCAGCTCGAGTCGCTGCGTCCGCTCCTTGCGGCGGAGGGCATCGAGTTCGACGAGGAACAGCCGTTCGACGCGCCGCTCGACGCGGAGACGCTGTCGTACTTCCTCCGCGTGCTGATGCCGAAGCTCGCCGTTCCGGTCACGCTCCCGTCGACGTGGCTTGCGGCGCCGGTGAAGCTCAAGGCGAACGTCACCGCGTTCAGCGAGCGCGTCCCGTCGAGCGGGTTCCTGTCGACGAGCGCGCTCGCGTCGTTCGACTGGCGGCTCGCGGTCGGCGGCACGGAGCTGTCGGACGAAGAATTGCGCGCGCTCGCGGCGTCGAAGGCGCCGGTCGTCCAGGTCGACGGCCGGTGGCAAGCGGTGCGGCGCGAAGACGTGCGTCGCGCGCTGCGGTTCCTGGAACGCAAGCGGAGCGGCGGCTTCATCGATCTGGTGCGCGCGACGTCGGGTCTCGACACGGACGAGTTCGGGCTCGAGCTCGGCACGGTGCGCCTCGACCAGTCGTTGGATGAATTGCTCAGCGGCAAGGACGCGCGCTTCAAGCCGCGCGGGACGCCGAAGGGGATGCGGCACGAGCTGTTCCCGTTCCAGGAGAAGGGCCACGGCTGGCTGCGCATGCTCGGCGATCTGGGGATCGGCGCGATCCTCGCCGACGACATGGGGCTCGGGAAGACGGTGCAGGCGATCGCGATGCTCGTGTCGGAGCGCGAGGAGCTCGGCGCGGACGCGCTCGGGCCCACGCTCGTCGTGTGCCCGATGAGCGTCGCGCGGCAGTGGGTCGCGGAGATGCACCGCTTCGCGCCGGAGCTGCGCGTGCACCTGCATCACGGCTCGGATCGGCTCGCAAACGAGGAGCTGTGGCGCAAGGTGCGCGAGGTCGATGTCGTCGTCACGTCGTACGACATCGCCACGCGCGATGTCGAGGCGCTGGCCGAGGTCGAGTGGGACCGTCTGCTGATGGACGAGGCGCAGGACGTGAAGAACCCGCAGACGAAGCGTGCGCGCTCTCTGCGCGCGCTCTCGGCGCGGCGGCGCGTCGCGATGACGGGCACGCCGATCGAGAACCGGCTGAACGAGCTGTGGGCGATCATGGACATCCTCA
>CAZDEX010000265.1:0-3177 GCA_964504405.1 uncultured Gaiellales bacterium
ACGCGCCGGCGACGGCATGGTGCACCTCGTTGCGTTCCGCGTCGGGTCGGAGGAGTCGCTCGAATGGTGGCGCGGGCGCGTCGGCGGCACGATCGCCGACCGGACGCTGACGTTCGAGGACCCGGAAGGGCTGACGCTCCAGCTCGTCGTCGACGAATCCGGCGACGAGCCGCTCGTGTCCAAGGCGCCCGACATTCCGGACGAACATCGGTTGCGGGGATTCGCGGGCGTGCGGGCGTACGCGTCGCAACCCGAGCGCTCGGAGCGCTTGCTGCGCGCGCTGGGGTTCGACGGCTCGTGGGAGGCGCGCGGCTCGAAGCGCAGCGGCTTCTACGTCTACGACCCACCGCCGGCAGAGCGCGGCTTGCAGGCCGGCGGAACGGTGCACCACGTCGCGTTCGCATCGACGATCGAGGAGCACGAAGCGTGGCGGCAGAAGGTGATCGAAGGAGGCGGGCAGCCGACGCCGGTGATCGACCGCTTCTATTTCAAGTCGATCTACTTCCGCGAGCCGAGCGGCGTGCTGTTCGAGATCGCGACGATCGGGCCGGGCTTCACCGCGGACGAGCCGTTCGAGACGCTCGGCGAGTCCCTGTCGCTGCCGCCGAACTACGAGCAGTACCGCACCCAGGTCGAACAGATTCTCGCGCCGCTGCCAAACCCGCGCCGTGATCGTTCGGGAACGCCCGGCTGACGGCGAGGCCGCCGGCGCGCTCGTGCTCTTCCACGGGCGCGGTGCGGACGAGAACGACCTCTTCCCGCTGCTCGACGTGCTCGACCCGGAACGGCGACTCGACGGCTACACGCCGCGCGGGCCGCTCTCGCTGCCACCCGGCGGCGCGCACTGGTACATCGTCCCGCGCGTCGGCTATCCGGACCGCGACACGTTCCTCGCCTCGTACGCCGCCGCCGCGGAGTGGCTCGACTCGCTGCCGCACACGCGCATCGTCCTCGGCGGCTTCTCGCAGGGCTGCGTGATGGCGCTGTCGCTCGGTCTCGGCGCCGGGCGACCACGGCCGCGCGCGATCTGCGGCTTCTCGGGCTTCATCCCGGTCGTGGACGGGTGGGAGGCCGACCTCTCGTCACCGCCGCCGGTCGCCTACGGCCACGGCGTCTACGACCCGATCATCCCCGTCGACTTCGGCCGCCGCGTGCGCGACACCCTCGAGGCCGCCGGCGGCGAGCTCCTCTACCGCGAGTACCCGCTCGACCACACCCTCGACCCGCAGTTCATGGTCGAGGTGCGCGACTGGCTGAGCGCGAAGGTGAGCTGATTCTGATTCGGCGCAGCCGAACCAGAATCAGGGGTTTGATCTTTACGGTTGCGTTGCAGTTTTCGTTGTCGTAGACGCGAAGCTCGGGACATGCGCCCTACGCACGGAGGCACGTTCCACGTCACGGCGCGCTCGAACAACGGGGAGCACATCTTCCGAGACGACGGCGACTACATCACAGGCATCACGATCCTCGGCGCACTGGTGACCCAGGGGTTCCTCACCTGCCACGGCTTCTGCTTCATGCCCACGCACTACCACCTCCTCGCAACCTTCGAAGACGGGAATTTGACGCCCGCCATCCGGCGGCTGCACCGCCGCTACTCCGGCGACTTCAACCGCCGTTACAAGCGGCACGGACACGTCTTCAACTCCCCGTTTCGCTCCATCGCCGTCGAGCGCGAGAACTACGCCGATTACCTGGAGCTCTACATCGCCGAGAATCCGCCCACGCGGCCTTGGCCGTGGAGCAGCTACGACACCGCGTTCTCGTTCGTCCGCCCGGTGCCCTGGGGAAACCCTCATCCTGGTTCGGCTACGCCGAAGCAGGATGAAGGCGCTTGACCTTGGGCGGAAACCCCTCATTCTGGTTCGGCTACGCCGAATCAGAATGAAGGCTCTTGACCATGACGAGGCCGCCTTGCGCGGTCCCCCTCTGCGTGAAGCCGTTGCGTTCGTAGAACGCGACCGCCGGCGAGTCCTGCTCGACCGACAGCGACACCTGCGCGTACCCCTCCGCGCGGGCGCGCTCGAGGAGCGCGTCGAGGAGCTCCTGCCCCACGCCGTGCCGGCGCCGCGACGGGACGACGGAGATCGACAGCTCCGGCGTCTGCTCGTCGACGAAGCCGTAGCCCGGCTCGCTCGCGCGGAAGAGACGCATCCACGCCGCGCCGACGCGATTGCCCGTCTCGTGCGCGATCACGGCCACGTCGCCCGGGCGGCCCCAGTTGTCGACGTAGCGCGTCAGCGGGATGTCCGCGTCGAAGGCGTTTACGCGCCAGCCGTAGGCGTGCGCGAGCATCGAGCGCATGAACGGAACGTCCGCGGGCGAGCCCTTGCGCAGCGTCGCGTCACTCATCGATCGGTTGTGCGAGCTGCACGCGGTTTCCATCCCAGTCGAAGACGTCGACGATGCGCATCTGCCCGGCGAGCTCGAGAACGGTCCCGACCTCGACGCCTTCCTCGCGCAGCCGGTCGGCGTCCGCCTTCGCGTCTTCGACGTCCACCGTCGCGACACCGCTGGTCAGCGTCGGCTCGCCCTCGGCGATCGCGATGCGCATCTCGCCCTTCTCGAGCTTCGCCCACTTGTCGTCCCAGTCGACGAACGTCTCGTGGAATCCGAGCAGTCGCTTGTAGAAGTCGCGCCCGCGATCGAAGTCGCGCACGAGGTACCACACGCGGGGCGCGGTCACAGCGCGAGCGCGGGCTCTTCCAGGAACTGCTTCACCGTGCGCAGGAAGTCGGCGCCTTCCGCGCCGTCGACCGCACGGTGATCGACCGTCAGCGTCATCGTCATCATGGGGCGAACGACGACCTCGCCGTCACGCGCGACCGGCGTGTCGATCGTCGCCCCGACCGCGAGGATCGCAGCCTGCGGCGGGTTGATCACCGCGACGAACTGCTCGATGCCGAACATGCCGAGGTTGGAGATCGTGAAGGTGCCGTCTTCGAGATCCTGCGGCGTCAGCTTGTTCTCACGGGCGCGACCGACGACGTCGCCGCGCGCCTCCGCGATCTCGACGAGCGACTTGCGCTCGACCGAGCGCAGCACCGGAACGATCAGGCCCTGCGGCGCGGCGACCGCGATACCGACGTTCGCGGTCGAGAATCTGAGCAGCGCGTCCTCGGTGTACTGCACGTTGACGTCGCGATGGCGCATCAGCGCCTGCGCGCACACCTTCGA
>CAZDEX010000266.1:0-3165 GCA_964504405.1 uncultured Gaiellales bacterium
ATGAGCGTCGCGCTCTTCGTCGAAGGCACCGACGAGCTCTCGCGGCAGGCGCTGACCCTCGCGCAGTCGCTCGGCTCCGTGCAGGCGTTCTCGTTCGACGGCCCGTACGCGCCCGCCGCGTGGGCGGCCGCGTTGATCGAGGCTGCAGGCGACGCCGACATCGCCGGCCCCGGCTCCGAGCGCGGCAACGAAGTGCTCGCGCATGTCGCCGCGCAGCTCGATCTGCCGTTCGCCGCCAACGTGACGGAGGTGCGCGGCGACGAGGTGACGCGCCAGCGCTGGGGCGGCACGCTCCTCGAAGAGGCGCGCATCCACGCGCCGCGCAAGCTCCTGACCGCTGCGCCGTTCGCCTTCGCAGCTTCTGCCGGCGCGACGGAAGCTCGGGTTCTCCGGCCCGAGACCCCCGGGGCCGTGCAGGTGGTCGAGCACATCGCGCCGGACACGGGCGGCAAGGTGTCGCTCGCGGACGCCAAGGTCATCGTCTCCGGTGGGCGCGGCGTCGGTTCGGCGGAAGGATTCGCGATCCTCGAAGAGCTGGCCGCGTTGCTCGACGGCGCGGTCGGTTGCTCGCGCGTCGTGACGAGCGCGGGGTGGAGGCCGCACACCGACCAGGTCGGCCAGACCGGAACGAAGGTGTCGCCCGAGCTCTACATCGCCTGCGGCATCAGCGGTGCGACGCAGCACATCGCCGGGTGCAAGGGCGCGAAAAAGCTGCTCGCGATCAACGCCGATCCCGAGGCGACGATCTTCGCGCACGCGGACTACGCGGTCGTCGGCGACCTGCACGAGATCGTCCCGGCGATCACCGCCGAGCTGAAGAAGGTCAAGGGATAGCGACCCTGGCCGGCGCGCTGGCGCTGGCGGCGGTCCTCGCCGTCGCCGGCACGCTGTTCGCGAAGCGCGCGCGCTTTCTGTGGCGGCTCGTGCGCAAGGCGAAGCCGACCGAGCGCTTCGACGACATTCCCGGCCGGGTCGAGAACGAGGTCACGATCGTGCTCGGGCAGAAGAAGCTGTTTCAGCGGCTGCTGCCCGGCGTGATGCACGCGCTGATCTTCTGGGGGTTCATCGTCCTGTTCCCGACGATCGTGATGGCGCTCGTCGGCGCGGTGAATCGCGACTGGTCGATCCCGTGGCTCGGCGCGCAGGGCTGGTTCATGGCGCTCGTCGACGTCTTCATCCTGTCGGTGCTCACCGGGATCGTGATGGCGGTGTGGATCCGCAAGGTCGTGCGCCCGCGGCGCTTCGACGGTTCGCATCTCGGAGAGGCAGACCTCATCCTCGGGCTGATCGCGCTCGTCGTGCTCACGCTGCTCGGCTGGCACGCGGCGCGCATCGCCGCGGGCCTGAACGAGTGGCCGGCGCATGCGTCGTTCCTCTCGAGCTGGGTCTCCGGCGCGATCCCGTCGCCGCGTGTCTTGGAGCGGGTCTTCAACTGGGCGCACGTGCTCGTGATCCTCGCGTTCCTCGTCTATCTCCCGTATTCGAAGCACCTGCACATCGCGACGGCGGCGATCAACGTCTTCTTCTCGCGCACGCGCAACCGCGGGCGGCTCGAGCCGCTGCGCTTCGACGTGCCCGACGAAGAGATGCGGCTCGGCGTGAACACGATCGAGCAGCTGACGTGGAAGGAGATGGTCGACTCGTTCTCGTGCACCGAGTGCGGCCGCTGTCAGGACGTCTGTCCGGCGTACAACACGGGCAAGCTGCTCTCGCCGAAGCTCGTGATCATGGGGATCCGGGACCAGGTGTTCGCGGACGGGCCGAACCTGCTCGCAGGCGGTGAGCTGCAGCCGATCGTCGGCAACGGCGTGCCCGAGGAGATGGTCTGGGACTGCGTGACGTGCGGTGCCTGCGTGCACGAGTGCCCGGTGTCGATCGAGCACATCGACCACATCGTCGACCTGCGCCGCGACCTGGTGATGATGCAGTCCAGCTTCCCGCAGGAGGCCGAGACGATGCTGCGCGACGTCGAGCGCGTCGGTAATCCGTGGGGCAAGCCGCAGGGCGATCGCGCCTCGTGGGCGGAGGATCTCGGCGTGCGCGTGCTCGACGAGGGTGACGAGCCGCCGGACGTCCTCTACTGGGTCGGCTGCGCGGCCGCGTACGACGAGCGGGCACGCGGCGCCGCCGAGTCGACGGTGAAGCTCTTGCAGAAGGCCGGCGTCGACTTCGCGATCCTGGGCGCGCGCGAGTCGTGCACCGGCGACCCGGCGCGGCGCATCGGCAACGAGTACGTCTTCCAGGCCTACGCGGAGCAGAACGTCGCCACGCTGAACGACGCCAAGGTGACGAAGATCGTCGCGAGCTGCCCGCACTGCCTGAACTCGCTCGGCAAGGAGTATCCGGACTTCGGCGGCCAGTACGAGGTGATGCACCACACGCAGCTGCTCGCGGAGCTCGTGCGCGACGGGAAGCTGTCGCCGGCACGCAGCCAAGCCGAGATCACCTACCACGACTCCTGCTACCTCGCGCGGCACAACGACGTGCGCGACGAGCCGCGTGAGCTCGTCGCCGCGGTGGGCACGCCGGTCGAGATGCCGCGCAACGGCAAGCGCACCTTCTGCTGCGGCGCGGGCGGTGCGCACATGTGGATGGAGGAGCGCGGTACCCCGATCAACGAGGAGCGGGTGCGCGAGGCGTCGGAGACGGGCGCGGACACGCTCGCGGTCGCCTGCCCGTTCTGCACGGTGATGCTCGACGACGGCGTGCGCTCGATGGGCAAGCAGTTGCGCGTCGTCGACGTGTCGACGCTGCTCGTCGAGTCGCTCGAGGACTGATGCTCGCCGGCATCGGCCACGTCGATCTGGTCTGCCGCGACCTCCAGCGCTCGCTCGCGTTCTACGCCGCGGTCCTCGGTCCGCTGGGCCTGGAGCCGCCCGTGCTCTTCGACGGCGAGCGCGGCGAGCAGATCCACTACCTGCGCTTCCCCCGCCCCGGCTCCGGCTCGATCGGGCTCCGCCAGGCGCAGGAGGAGCAGGAGTTCGCGCTCTACGCGCCCGGCTTTCACCACCTCGCGCTCGCGGTCGACTCGCGCGAGGACGTCGACGCGGCGCACGCCGCCACTGTCGAAGCCGGCGCCGACATCCTCCATGCGCCCAAGCTCTGGCCGCAGTACCACCCCGACTTCTACGCGACGTTCTTCCTGGATCCGGACGGTTTCCGGCT